>JAQCTH010000020.1:0-5270 GCA_027686065.1 Clostridiaceae bacterium AF10-41 | reverse complement strand
TCTCCGAGCCTAGTACTTCTTTTCATAGCTATTTAGCTTATGAAACATATCTATTTATCGTAGCCTTTATATTCGTAATTTAAATCTAATTAGTATTAGAATAATATAGTCCTTTAAAATAAAAAGAATTAGCAAAATGCTAATTCTTTTTACTTAAATAAATCCTTAAGCCCTTTTTTATGAGGTGTTCCTTCCCCAACATTTTCTCCGCAGGCTTCCATAAATGCTTTTAATGCATCTTTTTGCTTTTCATTTAGACTCTTAGGAATATCAACTATAACTTTAACGTATTGATCTCCTCTTCCAGATGAATTTACTTTTGGAATTCCCTTACCTTTTAATCTAAATAAAGTTCCTGATTGGGTTCCCGCTGGAATTGTATATTTTACATCTCCATCTACAGTAGCTACTGTTATTTCAGTACCTAAAGTCGCTTTCCCCATAGAAATATGAGTATCAATATAAATATCATTTCCTTTTCTTGTGAACTTCTTAGATGGAGCCACATTAATTCTAACATATAGATCCCCTGCAGGCCCATTGTTTGATCCATGATCTCCTTGACCTCTTAGAGGCATTACATTTCCTGTATCAACTCCTGCTGGAATATTTACATTTATTTTTCTATTTTTTCTAACATTACCCTTGCCTTTGCATGTAGTACATGGTTCTTCTATAACTTTACCGCTACCACCACAAGTAGTACATGTTGAAGTACTTACGAAACTACCTAAAGGTGTTTGTCTTTGTACTCTAACTTGCCCTTGACCATTACATGTTGGACAAGTTTTAGCTGATGTACCTGCTTTCGCTCCACTACCACTACATGAATCACAAGTTTCACTTCTATTTATAGAAATTTCCTTTTCCACTCCAAATACTGCTTCTTCAAAGGTTAAATTAATTGTATATTCTAAATCAGCACCTCTTTGCGGGCCATTTCTTCTTCTACTACCGCCGCCACCAAAGAAACTGTCGAATATATCTCCAAAACCACCCATATCAGAAAAGTCAAAACCACCAAATCCACCTGAACCAAATCCACTTCCATCAAAATCGGCTGTTCCAAACTGATCATATCTCGCCTTTTTTTCAGGATCTGAAAGCACTTGATAAGCTTCATTTATTTCCTTAAAGTTATCTTCGGCTTCTTTATTACCTTGATTTTTATCAGGATGATATTTTATAGCTAGCTTTCTAAAGGCCTTTTTTATTTCTTCATCAGAAGCTCCCTTTTCCAATCCAAGGGATGCATAATAGTCTTTATTTGCCATCTATTTCACCACCATTTTTTACTTTATAAAAGGGAAGACGACTTATGCCTTCCCTCTATATATTATATATATTAGACTAGTTAGTTGCAATTATTTATATAATAAAGATATTATTTATCATCTTTAACTTCGAAGTCTGCATCTACAACATTGTCATCATGTGGAGCTTCACTTGTACCTGCTCCTCCCATGTTGTTTGGATCAAATCCAGCACCTGCTGCACCATTTGCATTTGCATCAGCATATATCTTTGATGATACTGCATAGAATTCTTGGTTTAATTCATCCATAGCTTTCTTTATAGCTTCTAAATCTTCGCCATCTTTTACTTTGTTTAATTCATCAAGTTTAGCTTGGATTTTAGCTTTATCATCAGCTGTTACCTTATCGCCAAGTTCTTCTAAAGTTTTAGTTGTTTGATAAGCAACTTGGTCTGCATTATTTTTAACTTCTATTTTTTCTTTTCTCTTCTTATCTTCTTCAGCAAATTTTTCTGCTTCTTTTACTGCTGCTTCTACTTCTGATTCACTTAAGTTAGTTGAAGCTGTAATAGTTATATTAGCTTCTTTATTAGTTGCTTTATCAACTGCTGATACTTTAACTAATCCATTTGCATCTATATCAAATGTAACTTCAATTTGAGGAATTCCTCTTGGAGCTGGTGCAATACCTGATAATGTAAATCTACCTAATGTCTTATTGTCAGCTGCCATTTGTCTTTCACCTTGAACTACGTGAATTTCAACTGATGTTTGACCATCTGCTGCAGTTGAGAATGTTTGACTCTTCTTAGCTGGAATTGTAGTATTTCTTTCAATAAGTGGTGTAGCAACTCCACCTAATGTTTCAATTCCTAATGTTAATGGAGTAACATCTAGTAATAATACATCTTTAACTTCTCCAGTTAATACACCTGCTTGAATTGCTGCTCCAACTGCAACACATTCGTCTGGATTTACTCCCTTTGAAGGTTCTTTACCTGTAAAGTTTTTAACTGCTTCTACAACAGCTGGTATTCTTGTTGATCCACCAACTAATATTACTTTATTGATTTCATTTAATGAAAGGTTAGCATCTGATAAAGCTTTTTTCATTGGTTCAATTGATCTTTGAACTAAATCATGTGTAATTTCGTTGAATTTAGCTCTAGTTAAATTCATATCTATATGCTTTGGACCTGTTGCGTCAGCTGTTATAAATGGTAAGTTAATGTTTGTTTGCATTGATGATGATAATTCTATTTTAGCCTTTTCAGCTGCTTCTTTTAATCTTTGAAGAGCCATTTTATCATTTCTTAAATCTATTCCATTTTCAGCCTTAAATGTATTTGCAATATGATCCATTACTCTTTCATCAAAGTCATCTCCACCTAGCTTAGTATCTCCGTTTGTTGATAAAACTTCAAATACACCATCACCAAGTTCTAAGATAGATACGTCAAATGTACCACCACCTAGGTCATAAACAAATATTTTTTGGTTAGTATCCATTTTGTCTAAACCATAAGCTAAAGCTGCTGCTGTAGGTTCATTGATTATTCTTAATACTTCTAATCCAGCTATTTTACCAGCATCTTTAGTTGCTTGTCTTTCTGAATCATTGAAGTATGCAGGAACTGTAATAACTGCTTGTGTTACACTTTCACCTAAATAAGCTTCTGCATCAGCCTTAATTTTTTGAAGTACCATTGCTGATATTTCTTGTGGTGAATGATCTTTTCCATCTATATTAACTTTATAATTTGTTCCCATATGTCTCTTAATTGATATTATTGTTTTATCTGGGTTTGTAATTGCTTGTCTTTTAGCTACTTGCCCTACTAGTCTTTCTCCATTTGCTTGGAATGAAACTACTGAAGGAGTAGTTCTTGAACCTTCTGAATTACTTATTACTACCGGTTCTCCACCTTCCATAACTGCTACGCAAGAGTTAGTTGTTCCTAAATCGATTCCTATTATTTTTCCCATAATTTATTTCCTCCTAAAAACTTCTTTTTAATTTATAAGTTTAGTTAATATCAGTGCTAATTTACTACCTTTACCATTGTATATCTAATTACCTTATCGCCTCTTTTATATCCCTTTTGAAACACTTCAGTAACTAAATTATTTCCAAGAGATTCATCTTGAATATGCATAACTGCTTGATGAAGGTTTGGATCAAATTCACCAGTTGCATCAATTTCTTCAACACCTAATTTTTCAAAAGAACTTTTAAAACCTTTTATAGTCATATCTATGCCCTTTTTAAAATCTTCAACGCTTCCATCAACAGCTACTGCTCTTTCTAGAGTGTCTAATACTGGAATCATTTCCTTTAATACATCTGTACATGCATCTGTATAAATTCCTTCTTTTTCTTTAGTTGTTCTTTTTCTATAATTATCATATTCAGCTGATATTCTAAGTAATCTTTCTTTTAAAGCCTCTACTTCATTAGTTAATTTCTTATTTTCATCCTTTAATTTTCTCATAATATCGAGTTCATTTTCCTTCTCATTATTTTCTTCAACTATATCTTCTGAAGATTGATCTGTTTCTGACTCAGTACTAGAATTTATATCTTCATTATTTTCTGCTTCAATTGTTTCTGTTTCATCATTTTCTAATTCTTCTATTACTTCCTTGTTATCTTCCACAACAACACCTCATCTCTTTTATTCTATAATTTGGTTTCTTAAGCTTTTATTTAACTCTTTCATTACTTGCCCCATAATTGCTATTACTTTTGAATAATTTATTCTCTTTGGTCCAATTAAACCAATTTTTCCAATTGGCCTTCCATCTAGAGAATATTCAGCGGATATAATGGAGCAATCCTTTGCCTCTGGAAAATAATTTTCTTCACCTATTCTAATAGTTATTTCACTACTAGGCTCTATTAAATCTATTAAACTATCTTTATCACTTATTAGTGAAAGAATTTCTTTAGCCTTTTCAATATTATTATACTCAGGATAATTAAATATATTTGTTGTACCTTCAACAAATATTTCTGTGTTATTAGATTCCTTTAAAGTTTCATATAAAGCTGGTAATATTCCATTAAAGAGCTCATCAAAGCCCTCTAATTCTAGCTTAAGATTATTTATTACTTCCAGATTTATTTCTTCAATAGTTAAATTTCTCAGTCTCATATTTAAGACTTCATTTATCATTTGAATAGTTTCAGGCCTTGGCATATTATTTACTCTTATCCTGTGATTTTTAATAACCCCACTGTCTGCTACTATTACTGAAACCAAATTATGACCATCAATAGCAAGTAATTGAATAGACTTTATATAACTACTTCTTACAGAAGGTGTCTGTACCACAGTAGTTAGATTGGTTAACTCTGATAATAATGAACAAGCTTGCTTCACTATCTTATCAACCTCATACATTGCGGAATTTATAATGTATTCTTTAATTTTCAGCTCTTCTTCTCGAGTTAATCTACCTGTTTCCATTAATTTATCTACATATAATCTATAACCCTTATTTGAAGGTATTCTTCCTGCAGAAGTATGTGGTTGCTCTAGATAACCCAATTCTTCTAAATCAGCCATTTCATTTCTTATTGTTGCTGATCCAACTCCTAAATCATATTTCTTAGCTATTGTTCTTGAACCAACTGGTTCACCTGTCATGATATAGTCATTAATGATAGCCTGAAGTATCTTTATTTTTCTTTCATCAATAGCCATTACATCACCTCTATCTGTTAGCACTCATTATTGTCGAGTGCTAATGACTACATTATCAATATATTCCTTATTAACTTTTTTGTCAATTCCATTAAAGTATAAATTAAATAATATACCTGAAATTCATAAAATTATATTATTTTTTCTTCATTTTTCTAATTTATACTTCATATTACTACCTAGTTTGTTTTATAATATAAAATCACTCATAACAGAATTGGATAATTCAATTCCTTTATCAGTTAATCTTAAATTTCCTTTATCTATAATAAGTAATTTTTTATTTATATTTTTCTCTATAATATTTT
>JAQCTH010000002.1 GCA_027686065.1 Clostridiaceae bacterium AF10-41 | reverse complement strand
ACTATTACAATGACTTAAGTAATTATTTAATAATAAAGATATTGATACTAAATATGATAGTATTTTACTATTTATAATATGGATAATTTGCATTACGACTGATGAATAAAAATTAGATATTAATGAATTTTTATTCATAGAATATATATTTATTTCATATTATAGTGTATTATAGATAGTAGATAATTATTAAATAAATCTACTATCTATAATATTGGTATCAGTAATATAAGAGTTTATGGGTATAATAAGAAAATTATAGTTTGATAGTTATGAATGTTTACATAGATATAATATATATCTATTTATTGCATAATTATTAATATTGCTAAAAACATTGACATATAGTTATATAAAATATAAAATATTATCAAAAAGATAATTAATTTTGAGTGAAGTTAAAATGTACACTTTAAATTGGTCCTGTGAGGCCAGAAAGGGAGTATGATTATGTTATATTTATATTCACAAAATAATTGCATAACTATGTCAGTAAGGGCATTTTCTAATACTGATACTAAATATATAAGGATAGTAGGAAGAGAACTATAATTTGTTGTCTTCTTATTATCCTTTTGTTTTTGTTTTATGAAGTGTATTTTTAGCTAAATATATTTAATTTTAAGGAGGGCTAAATATGAAAGCAAAGCTAATATTAGAAAATGGCATGGTTTTTGATGGAAAAGCTTTTGGTTATTTAAAGGACAGCATAGGGGAAGTAGTATTTACTACTGGTATGACAGGATATCAAGAGGTTTTAACTGATCCATCTTATTACGGACAAATAGTTACAATGACTTATCCTCTTGTGGGTAATTATGGAATTAATTTAGAGGATATGGAATCAAAATCTCCAAAGGTTAGAGGATTCATAGTTAGAGAAAAATGTAATCATCCTAATAATTTTAGATGTGAAATAAATCTAGAAGATTACTTAAAACAAAATAAAATAATAGGATTAGAAGGAATAGATACGAGAGCCTTAACAAAGATTTTGAGAAATTATGGAACAATGAAAGGGATTATTACCTTAGAAGATACAACTCTAGAAGAGGTTAAAGATAGAATAGCATTATTTACAAATAAAAAAGCAGTTAGCATGGTAAGTACTGAAAAGAAGTATGAAATAGATGGAACTGGAAAGCATGTTGCAATTATAGATTTTGGTATAAAAGAAAATATAATAAGAAATTTTAAAGAGAGGGATTGCAAGTTAACTATTTTTCCTATGAAAGTAACAGCAGAAGAAATTTTAAAAGTAAACCCTGACTTAGTATTTTTATCAAATGGGCCTGGTGATCCAGAAGATTTACCAGATGTAATAGAAAATATAAAGAAGTTAGTGGGAAAGAAACCATTAGTAGGCATATGTCTAGGACATCAACTTTTAGCATTAACATTAGGCGGCAAGACTACTAAATTAAAATTTGGACACAGAGGATGTAACCATCCAGTTAAAGATTTAGAGGAAAATAAAGTTCATATTACATCACAAAATCATGGGTATGTAGTTGAAACACTACCAGAAGATGTTGTAGCTACTCATATAAATATAAATGATGGAACTATTGAAGGAATGAAGCATACTAAGCTTCCAATATTTTCAGTTCAATTCCATCCGGAAGCTGCAGCAGGTCCACAGGATAGCGAATATATCTTTGATAAATTTATCAAGTATTCATTATAGGAGGGGTTAGATATGCCATTAAATAAAGACATAAAAAAAGTTTTAGTTATAGGATCAGGACCAATCGTTATAGGGCAAGCAGCTGAATTTGATTATTCAGGGACTCAAGCGTGCCAAGCACTTAAAGAAGAAGGTATAGAAGTAGTTTTGGTTAATTCCAACCCAGCGACTATAATGACTGATGCAGAGGTTGCAGACAAAGTATATATTGAGCCATTAACAATTGATTTTCTAGAAAAGGTTATATATAAAGAAAGACCGGATAGTTTGCTTACAGGAATGGGAGGGCAAACAGGACTTAACCTTGCGGTAGATTTACATGAAGCAGGACTACTTGAAAAATATAATGTAAAAGTAATTGGAACATCTATTCAATCTATTAAAGAAGGTGAAGACAGAGAGCTTTTTAGAAATATGATGAATAGAATAAACGAACCAGTTATACAGAGTGAGATAATAACTGAAATGGAAGCTGGAGTAGAGTATGCTTCAAGTATAGGATATCCAGTAATAGTTAGACCGGCATACACATTAGGAGGAACTGGTGGTGGAATAGCTGATAATGAAGAAGAGCTTAGAGAAATATTATCATCGGGCTTACAATTAAGCACAATAGGACAAGTTTTGCTAGAAAAGTCAGTTAAGGGATGGAAGGAAATAGAATATGAGGTTATGAGAGATTCTTATGGAAACTGTATAACCGTATGTAATATGGAAAATATAGATCCGGTTGGAATTCATACAGGAGACAGTATAGTTGTAGCGCCATCACAAACATTATCTGATAAAGAATATCAGATGCTTAGAACTTCAGCTATAAATATAATAAATGCAGTAGGAATAGAAGGTGGATGTAATGTTCAATTTGCACTAAATCCAAATTCATTTCAATATGCAGTAATAGAAATTAATCCAAGAGTTTCAAGATCATCAGCACTAGCATCAAAGGCAACAGGATATCCAATAGCTAAACTCGCAGCGAAGATAGCTTTGGGATATGGATTAGATGAAATTAGAAATGCAGTAACTCAAAAGACTTATGCCTGTTTTGAGCCAACATTAGATTATGTAGTAGTAAAAATTCCAAAGTGGCCTTTTGATAAATTTTATACGGCAGATAGAGCTTTAGGAACTAAGATGATGGCAACTGGAGAAATAATGGCTATAGGCTCTAACTTGGAGGCAGCACTTTTAAAGGGAATAAGAAGCTTAGAGATAGGTAAGTATTCTTTAAATCATCCTAAGTTTAAAGAATTAAGCATACAAGAGTTAAAGACTATAGTAATGAAACCTGATGATGAAAGACTGTTTGCTCTTGCAGAAATGATAAGAAGAGATTATAGAATAGAAAGTATATCCAAAATAACAGGAATAGATATATTTTTCTTAGAAAAGTTTAAATGGATAGTAGAAGAAGAAACTAGATTAAAACTAAGCAAAATAGATGATTTAGATAAGGAATGGTTATTATCATTAAAGAAAAAGGGTTTTTCAGATAAAGCTATAGCTGATATGCTAAAGGTTAATCCAGATGATGTATATAAGTTAAGAAGTATTTGGAATATAAAGCCTTCATACAAGATGGTTGATACTTGTGGAGGGGAATTTGAAGCCTTATCACCATATTATTATTCAACTTATGAACAATATGATGAAGTTCAGGTATCTGATAAGAAAAAGGTATTAGTTATAGGGTCAGGGCCAATTAGAATAGGGCAAGGAATAGAATTTGATTATGCTTCAGTACATTGCGTAATGGCATTAAGAAAAATGGGGATTGAAACTATAATAGTAAATAATAATCCAGAAACAGTAAGTACGGATTTTAATATATCAGATAAACTATACTTTGAACCACTAACAGAAGAAGATGTATTAAATATAATAGAAAAAGAAAATCCATATGGAGTTATACTTCAATTTGGTGGACAGACGGCTATAAAACTTGCGAACTTCTTAAAGGAAAAAGGAATAAAAACTTTAGGAACAACAGCAGATCAGATAGATATGGCTGAAGATAGAGAGAAGTTTGATGAATTACTTGAAAACTTAGGTATAGATAGACCAAAAGGAAAAGGTATTTGGTCTGTAGAAGAAGGGTTAGAAGAGGCAGAAAGATTAGGCTTTCCTGTACTTGTAAGACCTTCATATGTCTTAGGGGGACAAGGGATGGAAATAACTTTTGACGAAGAAGAACTAAAATATTATTTAAAGAATGCTTTTTCAAAAGATAAGAAGAACCCTATATTAGTAGATAAATACCTAATGGGTAGAGAGATCGAAGTAGATGCTATATCTGATGGGGAAGATATTCTTATACCAGGAGTAATGGAGCACTTAGAAAGAGCAGGAGTACATTCTGGGGATTCAGTAACCATGTATCCAAGTCAGAATATAAGCAATAAAATAAAAAGTAAAGTCTTAAGTTATACAAAAAAGATTGCAACATCAATTGGGATTAAGGGGATGATAAACATCCAGTTTATAGAATTTGAAGGAAATCTTTATATAATAGAAGTAAATCCAAGAGCTTCAAGAACCGTACCATATATAAGTAAAGTAAGTAAGGTACCTATAGTAGATTTAGCCACAAAAGTAATGCTTGGATACAAGTTAAAAGATTTAGGGTACGGAGTAGACATATATAAAGAACCAGATTTAGTTTCAGTAAAGGTTCCTGTATTCTCAACTCAAAAATTGCCTAAGGTTGAAGTATCCTTAGGTCCAGAAATGAGATCTACAGGAGAAGTACTAGGAGTAGGAAGAACTATAAGAGAAGCATTATATAAAGGATTTGTAGCAGCTGGTATGTATCCTTCAAATAAAGAAAAGAAAATATTGGCTACAATAAATAATCATGATAAAAAGGAATTCTTACCTATAGCTAAAATGTTATCAGAAATAGGATATAAATTTATTGCAACAGAAGGAACAGCTAACCTTTTAAAGGAAGTTGATATAGAAGTTGAAACAGTAAGAAAGCTTCATGAAGATAAGCCTAATATATTGGATATAATAAAAAATAAGGCAGTTGATTTAGTAATAAATACTCCAACAAAGGGTAATGATTCAAAAAGAGACGGATTTATAATAAGAAGAGCAGCGGTAGAAAGAAATATAGAAGTTATAACATCGTTAGATACATTAAGAGCAATAGCAGAAGTTAAATACTTTGGAATAGAAAATGAGAATTTAGAGGTATTTAATATAGCAGAGTAGTACTTATGTTAATAACGCACAGTTTCTTTGGGAAAGTAACAAGGAGCAGAGAAAAGGAGACAAGTGTCGGCGAACAGGTGTTAGATTTTATTTAAAAATGCGAAGCATTTTTCAGTTCACAGTTCACAAGGCACAATTCACAGTTATGGAAATAATTCAGCTCTGCTGAATTAAGAAACTGTGAACTGTGAATTGTGCGCTGTGAACTATATAAATTGCTTCGCAATTTATTATTTTCGACAATAAATAATAGGGTTATACAAAAAAACAAATTTTAAAAGAAAAGTTTATACAAGTATTGACATAAAACGTACGTTCGTATATATTAATATTATAGAACTTATGTTTGGTGGAGGTCAATATGAATAATGATATTTTTGTAAAACTAAATTATAAAACAATGGGTGAATTTAAAAGTCTAATAGTAGATAGACAACATATAAATAATGCAACTGAAAAGTATTTAATGTGTACAGGGAAATATGATAAAGACGGATGGACATTTATATTTAAAGCAAATAGTATGAAGGAAGCTGAAGATTTTATAAATAGTAATTCATTAAATAAAAGTAAAAGGATTATTAAAAACGTAATAGGAAATAAATCCTCTATTATTGATAATGAAAAAATTAGTATTCCAGCATGGATATAAAAAGTAAAAAAAGGCAGAGATATTCTCTACCTTAAGGTTTATACAGCTTTTTCTATATGTGATATAACTATTGATAATTCCTTTATTAAACTTATAGTTACACCTTCATTTTCTTTTACATTGCTTTTTATTATTTTTATGTCAGGTCTTAAAGGAAAGTTTGAGAAAGTTTCTTTAACAATACCTAAATCTCCATTACTTAACCTAACAACTGTCCCATGTGGGAAGGGAACAATAACCTTGGAAAATACTTTAACTATATTAAAATCGAAGATTGTTCCTGCATGACTCATTATATATTCTAAAGCATCACTAGCACACATTGATTGTATATAATATTTTTGTGATGTTAACATATCATAAATATCCGCAATTGAAACTATTTTAGCAAGTTTATTTATTTGACTTCCAAATAATCCATTTGGATACCCTAAACCATCAATTCTTTCATGATGCTGTAATATTATCATTTTAATATCAGTATTGATAAAAGCATTATTCTCTATATAATTATAACCTTTCTGACAATGATTTTTCATTAATTCAAATTCATCATAAGTTAGTGGAGCATCTTTCATAACTAAACCTTTATATATAAAGGCTTTACCTATATCATGTATAAGTGCACCAGTAGCTAGGTTTAAAAGCTCAGTTCTATTAAGTTTTAAATTTATTCCAACTACTAAGGATATAATAGCAACATTTACACAATGATTATAAGTATTTAAGTTCAGATTTCGTATATCTACTAAATAAGGTAATAAATCATCATTAGACAGTATAGCATCTAAAAGCTCTTCTGCTAATAAATAAACAGATTTTAGATACTCATCATTATCATCAGATAAACCTGATATTTTTGCGTTTTTAAATGTGCTATTTATTAACTCTAAGGCTTTATTCCTAAGATCAGGTTTTATTATATTTTTAATTTCATCATTACTTAAATCATCAATAATATATAGTGAGTCTATATTGAAACTTCTTAGTTTTTCTATTAAGGTAGTATTGATTTTAGTACCTTCATTTAGCAAAACTCTTCCTTCAATATCGTATAAGGTTTTAGCAAGATATGAATTAATTCGAACACTTTCTAAAGGAACAAGTCTCATATTTTACACCTCTACTTTTTATTTATATTATAACAATTTATGTAATATATTACTAGGAGTCACATATTAATTTATACATAATTAAAGGATTAAGATGTTAATCCTAATCCTTTAATTAAATTTATATATCTAATAAATTTTTAGTGTAGTTATTGTAAAGCTTTCTTAATGAACTCATTTTATCTTCTAACTCAATTAATAAGTCGGAAGCAACAGCATAATTTTCATTAGTTAAAGCTTCTTTTATTCGAGTGAATAACCCCTTATTTGTATAAGTATCTTTCATTATATAATGTCTAAGATTATCTATAGTCATCCAATTTGATATATCCAAATCTAGTGCATTATCAGAATGTAATTTTTTAAATGATCTAACTTCAGAAGCATGGTTTAATATTATTCTGTGAATAATATCTGTAGTCCATCTTTGAATAGTTGCAAGTTTAAAACTATTTATTAATTTATCACTAAATACATTATTTCTTTTCAATACATTTAGCTTATCGGAATATTTATCTAGCTGAAGAAGGTTCTCATACACTGTAGCTGGAGCCTTGCTAAAGTATTCATCTCTTTCTAGATCAGAGTAGAATTCAAATACATCTTCTTCACTTCTATAAGCTCTTATTTTTTCTAAATATTCAGCATCTTCTCCAGGTTTCTTTGATAATTCGGCTAAAAGCTCTTCTTCAGTTTTATTATTTTCAAGAGCATATATTATTCCATCAAGCATTGACATATATGAAACTGAAAGAGCTAGATATATATTGGTATGAGGATTAGGTGATCTAAGCTCAAATCTAGTTGCTAATGGATTCATTAAGTCTCTTATTAAACCTATTAATATAGTTCTATTTCTTGATGGATTATCAGGAGATACTCCAAGAGATGTAACTATACATATAGGAGCTTCAAAACCAGGTTTTAACCTTTTAAATGCACCACTAGTTGCAGAAATAAATGGATTCATAATTTCATAATTCTTTAACACTCCCATTATAGCTCCATATCCTATACAGCTTAAGAAGTCTTCTTTAGTTGCATGGAATAAGTTTATTCTCTTTCCATCCTTAAGCTTTAAGCTAACACCTAGATGTACATGCATCCCAGAACCAGCAACATCATCGATAGGTTTTGCTTTAAAAGAAACATCTAGACCATGTCTTCTAAAAGTTTCTTGAGTAAGGATTTTAACAAAAATTTCATTATCGGCAGCTTGAATAGCATCTGAATATTTCCAATCAATTTCAAGCTGTTCCATTATGTGATTAAACTGTCCATTACTATCTAACTTAGATTTAACTCCGCCAACTTCTTTATGGCCCATTTCAGGCTCAAATCCATATGCCTCCATAAGAAGTAATGTTTCTTCTAGTGCAGTTCTCACTGTTCCTTTAGTTCTAGTCCAGTATTGCTCTTGTAAAACTTGAGATGTAGATAATTCTTCTATATGAGCTTGCTCATTTGGAGTCTTAACCCAAAATTCTAGTTCTGTAGCTGAAGTAATTATAATTTTATCTATATCATCATAGCTAATTCCAAATGGATTTAAAGTCTCAGGTTTATTCTTAAAAATATTTAAAAGAGTTGATTTAAAAGTATTTATTGCAGAAGTAAGTATATTTCTTGAACATACTGCCTTATTGTTATGAATCAAAAATGAAGGGATTCTAAGAGTACCAACTGGTTTGTTAGTAAGAGGGTCAATATAATCGAAGTTATAGTCAACAAACCAATTTGCATTAAGGTCTGCCACCATATCAACTTTTGCATCATTTAATGTCGCTATTCCAGGAAGTACAACTGAAGAACCATCTGTTTGTATTGCAACTCCGTTTAAAAATGAATCAATATCATCTAGAAATAATCGTGTAGGAATTTTTTCGTCTGTATCATTACCTGATAAGTCTATTCCAACAATAGATACAAATTTTATTTCAGGATGATCTTTAAGTATTTTAGATAAGTCTTCTTTATTGTGTTTTGATTTAGAAATTGTAAAAATTAAATCTTTCATAAAAAAGTTCCCTTGCGAAAAATAACAAGGAAAATTCACTTCCTTTCTGTTGAAACTCGAATATTTAAGTGGTATAGACATCATAATATTCGTAAAAATTTTTATTTATAAAGCAATTCTATTATATACATCTTATGATGTCAATAATTAATTTGATGAAATAATATTGGTAAATTATTTCTAATATAGGTAAGTATGAATAAGAATATAAATTTGTAGATTTATATTAAATAAAGGTATAAAATAAAATATAGAATTAAAGAAAATGGAGTGAGAGTAATTGGACAATAAAAATAGGCCAATAGGTTTTTTTGATTCAGGGGTAGGCGGATTAAGCGTGATGAAAGAGGCAATAAAAATAATGCCAAATGAGAATTATATATATTTTGGAGATTCTAAAAATGCACCTTATGGAGTTAAAAGCGTTAGTGAAGTTAGAGATCTAACCTTTAAAGCTGTAGAGTTTCTATTAAATAAGGGAGTAAAAGGAATCGCAATTGCATGTAATACAGCAACCAGTGCTGCTGTTGCAGAATTAAGAAAGGTTTACCCAGAGCTACCTCTAGTTGGAATAGAGCCTGCATTAAAGCCAGCTGTAGAACTTGACATACAAGGAAATATATTAATAATGGCAACAACAATGACATTAAAAGAAGAAAAGTTTAATAGACTGATGGATAAATATAAAGATAAGGCATCTATAGTTCCAATACCATGTCCTGGGCTTGTAGAATTTATAGAAAGTGGTAAACTTCAAGGAGAAGAAATTGAAGAGTACCTAAGAAATAAAATAAATACATATAATAAAGGAAAAATAGCTTCTATTGTATTAGGATGTACACACTATCCATTTATAACAGATACATTATCAAAAGTAGTTGGGAACGATGTGGTTATAATAGATGGAGGACTAGGAACTGTAAAAGAGTTAAGGAGAAGATTAGAAAATAAAAACCTAGTAACAAATTGCAATAAAAAAGGAACTATAGAAATTATAAATTCATATGGGAAAAGTGAATTTATAGATTTAAGCAATAAACTTTTAGATATGTAGAAAAAATTAAGCCTATAATATTATTATTATAGGTTTAATTTAAAAAATATTTGTTAAATTGTTGACAAAAAAACTAATAATTGATATATTATAGTAAAGAGAGTTTTCAGAAAATTTAAACAATTAATAGATTTGGGGGTATCATATATGGAAATCAGAGTAAAGGACGTATTAGGAGAAGATATAACTATAGAAGATGCTATTTTGCTAAGAGAAATTATTAGAAATAATATAAATTTAGGAGTGATTCTTGATTTTCAAGGATTCAGAAGAATTCCTACAACTTTTTTAAATGTTCTTCTTGGAGATTTAATTAATAAATTAGGAAGAGAATTTATTTTTAAGCAAATAATTGTTAAAAATTTATCAAATTATAAAGATTATTCTAGGGTAGTGTTAGGAACTACTTTTCAATAAAGCATAGAGAAATCTATGCTTTTTTCATTAAATAATATATAATTACCATTAAGAAATAATTTATATATCATAATTTTGAATTCAAATATTCAAATATGATAATACTAATAGAAATGAAATCGAAGGGAGATTTATTATGCAAAATCCAATAGTAACTATAAGCATGGAAAATGGAGGAATTATAAAAGCAGAATTATATCCAGAAATAGCACCAAATACAGTAAGAAACTTTATAGATTTAATTAATAAAGGATTTTATGATGGGGTCATATTCCATAGAGTAATACCAGGTTTTATGATTCAAGGGGGATGCCCAGATGGAACAGGAATGGGAGGCCCTGGTTATAGTATAAAAGGTGAATTTTCAAGAAATGGATTTAAAAATGATTTAAAACATTTAAGAGGAGTTCTTTCAATGGCTAGAACAATGATACCTGATTCTGCTGGAAGTCAATTTTTTGTAATGGTTGCTGATTCTCCACATCTAGATGGACAATATGCATCTTTCGGAAAAGTTATAGAAGGAATGGAAGTAGCAGATAAAATAGTAAGCTCAAAGAGAGATTATAATGATAAACCATATGAAGATCAAAAGATTTTAAAAATGACTGTGGAAACATTTGGAGAAATTTATGCTTCACCAGAAATAATAGAAGATTAGTAATAAATATTTAGGAGGGGTTATATGCTTGATAATAATAAGTGTATCTTAGCTTATAATGTACCAGAAAGAGAAATAAATATATTAAAGGAAGAAGGATTTAAAATTATATTAATATCTTCTGAAATGACAGAAATGACTATTAGAGATATTTTAAATGGTTTGAAGTTTGAAACTTTCAATGCAAATCTAAGAAAAGAATCCGTTATTCTTTTTAACAATTTTTCTGATGAAGAGCTTAGAGAGACTATAAGAAGTATTAGGCAAAATATCAAAGGTGGAATATTGGCAACAGTAACACCAGTTTCAATTGAATGGAAATTTAATTATTTAGTAGAACATTTAGTTGAAGAAAGAGAATGGTATTTAAAACAACAGAAGGGAAGATCTCAAAGTGAGTAGAGTTGGGGAAAAGATAAAGGAAGCTAGACTGAAAAGTGGAATGAGTCAGAAAGTATTAGCTAAAAAATTAGGTGTAGCTGAAAAGTTTATAAATGAAGTTGAAATGGGAAGAAGAGTTGCTCAAGAATCCTTTATTGAAAAGGCATCTAAAATACTGAAATCTGATTTTAATGATATTAGTATGGTTGTTACAGATGAAGCTTTATTAGAAGAAAGAAAATCAATAAAAGAAGCAAATAATAGAGGGATATCTAGAGAAAAAATTGAAAAAGATGAGGTTTGGACTAATGCCTTTTCTTCAGTATTAAAGAATGTTCCGATTTTTGATTATTCACTTAAAAGCAGTAAGGGATTAAAAGAATTACCAATTCATTCTAATAAAGTGGAGGGTTATTCTCAGGATAAAGTTTTATATTTAGAGATTCAGGATGATGAAATGTCTGGATTTAGGATGTTGAAAGGCGATTTAGCTTTTTCTTATTTAGTTAAGGATATAAGTACTAATGGAATTTTTCTAGTTGAATATAAGGGAAAAAGAGCTATAAGGCAAATAAAAAGTTTAGGAAATTCAAAAATTTTATTAGTGAGCAATAGTGGAAGTTTATTAACGGAAACTATGAATATTAATGAAGTGTCTGTATTAGCCAAACTAGAAAGATTGGAAATAAAATTATAATAATATTAAAAAGGCTATTTTGAAGTTTTTAATTTCAAAATAGCCTTTTTTGATATTTAGAAAAATATATTTTAAATTGTAAAGCAAAATATCAGCGGCGAAACAAATTTATAAATTAAATTCTCACTTTTATAATAATTACATATATTATTATAAACAAGTTGTAGAGGTGATAACTATAGAAAACATAAATCCAAATAAAATAGATGCAGGATTAGGATTAATACAAAATGTACCTAAGAACATATTGAGTAAATTAGGAATAAGTTATGGAGATAAATTCTCACAATTAAATATAATAGAAGTTACTATAATATCAGGAGATAGTGATGAAAATGTAAGGAGCATTGTTCAGAGTTTAGGTGGAACCTACGAAAATTTAGGTTTTGGATTTGGAATAGTAAATATACCAACTGAGAATCTATGGAGATTAGCAAGTAGTGACTCAATACAATATATAGAATTACCGAAGAGTTTATATACAACAGATGCTCAGAGTAATAGAGCTGCTTGCGTAAATACAGCAAGAGAAGGATATAACATTAGAGGTGAAGGAGTTTTAATTGGATTTATAGATTCAGGAATAGATTATACTCATCCAGCGTTTAGAAATCAGGATGGGACTACAAGAATAGATTATATATATGATTTAAGTGATAATGGCAAAGTTTATAATAGGGAAATCATAAATACTGCACTACAGAATCAAGATCCTTTTACAATTGTACCTTCATATGATAATACAGAACATGGAACTCATGTTGCTGGTATAGCCTGTGCAGGTGGAAATATAAATAATGCTTTTTATGGAGTAGCTCCAGAAAGTTCTATTGCTATGGTTAAGTGTACTAGAGGGCAATATGCTCTTAGTACAAACATAATGAGAGGACTTAAATTTTTGGTAGATAAGGGGAAGGAGTTAGCTAAACCTCTGGTAGTAAATATAAGTTTAAGTACTAATGATGGGGCTCATAATGGGAGCAGCTTATTAGAACAATATATATCAACTATAGCTACCTTAGAAAGAATTACAATTGCTATTGCAGCAGGAAATGAAGGAGATGCGGCACATCATATTGGTGGAGATCTATCAGGAGAAAAGAGAGTACTTATAAATATAGCGGAAGATGAAGCGGCTGTTATATTGAATTTATATAAACCTGTTTTATCAGAAATAGCAATAAGAATAATTAGTCCTACAGCGGCAACTAGTGGAGACATAATAGTACGTGAAGGATATAGCGAAGGATTGATCGGACGAGATAGATATCAAATATTTTATACAGGGCCTAAGCCATTTGATTTAATAGGGGAAATATCTATTTCACTACTTACTAATGGACAATATATATCTTCAGGTCAATGGGAAGTTAGGATATCATTATTAAATGAATATACAGGACTATTTGATATTTGGTTGCCTATTTCAGAAGGGTTGAATGTTAATACAAAATTTCTTCAACCAACAGTTTTAAACACTCTTGGAATACCAGCAACCGTTAGTAATATAATTGCAGTTGGGAGCTATAACTATGTTACTAACAATATATCATCCTTTAGTGGTAGAGGAAGACCAGCCATATTTCAAACAGTAAGACCGGATTTAGTAGCACCAGGAGAAAATATATCATCTGCTACACCCAATAGATCCTTTGACACCAAAAGTGGAACATCTATGGCAACACCGCATGTAGCAGGAATAGCTGCATTAATGATGGAGTGGGGAGTTGTTAAAAGAAATGATCCGTACTTATATGGAGAGCGGTTAAAATACTATTTAGTTACATCTGCAAAAAGGCCTAGAACAGATGTTAAGTATCCTGATCCTAGTTGGGGGTATGGAGAGGTATGCCTAAGTTCTGCCATAGAAAGCATAATAAATAATATAGGATTTATTGGCACTAGAAATAGTAAAAATTATAGATATGATAATAAAGAAATACAAAGTAATAGCAATAGAATTGATTATAAAGATATCACGGCTGAGGAAAATAACGTTTTTATTAAATTGGAGGAAAAGGAAGTGGATATCAAAAATAATAAGTATAGACAAATGAGTATATACAAGGATCTTCAAAGTGAAGCACTTCAAAATTATCAGAATTACTCAGAGGTTGTAGGTTTTTTAATTGAATATAGTTCTAGGGAGCAAGCGCTAAAAGTAAATGATATACCAGGTGCATCAATTGTGTTAGTAGATAATAACTTTGGAATCGCTTTTATACCATTTAATAGAGTACTAGAACTTGAGCCATATGTTAAAGATGTAATCTCAATAGAAATACCTGTAATTTATACATTAGAGCAATCTTCACCTGTAGAAGCAAGTGGGGCTCCGTTATTTCATAACAATCCATTTATACAACTAAATGGGAGAGGCGTTATTGTTGGAATTATAGATACTGGAATAGATTACTTAAATAGTGAATTTATGAGAGAAGACGAGACTACAAGAATAGTAAGAATATGGGATCAAAGCATAGAAGGAAATAGTAGAATATATGATGTTAAGCTAGGCGTAGAGTATAATAGTGATCAAATAAACCAAGCTATACAGGCTAATAAAAGAGGAGAAGATCCATATGCAATAGTTAGAACTAAAGATGATATAGGACATGGGACAATGGTGGCAAGTTTAGTTGGTGCTAGAGGAATAAATCCAGAAGTTATGGGAATAGCTCCAGATTGTGAGTTTGCAATAGTTAAATTGAAACAAGCTCCAAGTGTGATATTAGATTATGCAGGTGTTAGTACACCAGGAAGTGGAAGATATACAAGTATAGAACTATCTTTAGCAATACGGTATTTGAATATGTTAGCAAGTGACTTAGGAAAGCCTATGGTTATATGTCTCCCTGTAGGAAGCAATATAGGATCACATGATGGGACCAATGTAGTTGAGGCATATATATCACAAATAAGTATTCAACTAGGAGTAGTATGTGTTACGGGTACTGGAAATGAAGGTGATACAGACACACATACAGAAGGAAGGTTTGATAGACCAGGGCAAATAAGAACTTTAGAAATCAGAATTGGAAAGGGACAAAGAGATTTAAATTTTCAAATATATATTCAACAACCTGATAAGGTTTCAATAGGAGTAGTATCGCCCTCTGGAGAAGTCGTTGAAAGAATACCAGTAAGACTAAATAAAGTTGAAAAGGTAAATTTTATTTATGAAGGAACAAGAATGAGAATTTCATATATATATCCAGATCTTTTTACAGGAGACCAGATAATAAGTATAGAAGCGAAAGGGTTAAGAGAGGGAATATGGCAATTTAGATTATATGGAGATTATGTAGTGGATGGACGATACTGGAGTTGGCTACCACAAAGAAGTTTACTTGATCCAGATACCAAGTTCTTAAGTCCAAGTCAATATACGACACTAACAATTCCTGCAACAGCAAGAAGTGTAATAGCAGCAGCATTTTATAATCAAAACAACAATGCTACTATAGGACAATCTGGTAGAGGATTCACAAGAGATGGGAGAATAAAGCCAGATATTGCAGCAGGAGGAATAAATGCAATAGTTACAACACCAGGCGGAGGAACTAGGATAGTTAGTGGCTCATCTGTGGGGACCTCCATTACAGCAGGATGTTGTGCACTTTTAATGCAATGGGGAATAGTTAATGGTAATGATCCGAGTTTATATGCAACGGAAATAAGAACTTATTTAATAAGAGGAACTAGTATGAGAGTTGGAGATATATATCCAAATGAGCAGTGGGGATATGGAACAATTAACATGAAAGGAGTATTTGATGCTATAAGGGAAAATTTAACTGGTGGAGTTGATCAAACAAGATCAAATGATGACTATGAGGATAATGATTTTTTTGTAAGTAAGCCTGAAGAAATATAATAGAACTATTTTAACTATAAAAGCATATATTAATTAGAGGAAAAATATTAAAGGAGTAATATATGGCAGAAAAGGGTAGATTAAAGGTACAATGTTTTGTTAAGGAAAGTTATATACCCGTTGATGATACGAGAATAGTTATAAGACCGTCAATTGGAGGCGAAAGTACAAATGATATAGTTTTATCAACTAACTCTATGGGAGAATCTGAAATAGTAGAATTAGATGCTCCTCCACTAGAATATTCACAGCAGCCAACAGGACAAGTACCTTATAGTATGTATGACATAAGAGTAGAAAAAGATGGATTCCAAAGTATATTAATAAATAGATGCCAAGTTTTCCCGGAAGAATTAGCAATACAAGAGTGTAATCTTATAGAATCTTTGAATAGAGCTTATAGAACGGAAACGATAAATATTCCACCTAATACAGCCATCCCTCCAACAATCTTAAGTGCAACAGATGGCTCAAATGGAGTTACTGGCTTAAATGGTATCACTGATTTAAATGGGATAACTGGAGCTACCGGAGGAAATGTAGCAAATATAAACGAAATTATAAATATAGGACCAAATGTATTAAATGGAAATTATCCTGAGAAGATTCCAGAAGAAGAGGATAAACCATTACCACCTCCAACAAGTGGAGTAGTTTTACAAACACCAGTTGTACCTGAATTTATAGTGGTTCATGCAGGAGGGCCTAATAATACATCAGCACCAAATTATAGAGTTTTATATAAAGACTATATAAAAAATGTAGCATCTTGTGAAATATATTCAACATGGTCAGAAAATACAATAAGATCAAATATATATGCTATAATTTCTTTTACCTTAAATAGAATATATACGGAATGGTATAGGGGTAAGGGAAAGAACTTTGATATTACAAATTCAACAGCATACGATCATGCATTTACTTATGGAAGAAACATATTTGAAAGTATTAGTAGAGTAGTGGATGATATTTTCGCGACTTATATAAGAAGAATAGGGCGGAAGCAACCTCTATTAGCTCAATATTGTGATGGAAAGAATGTATCTTGTCCAGGATGGATGACTCAATGGGGAAGCAAATACTTAGGAGATCAAGGGAAAGGTCCTTATGATATATTAACAAGTTTTTATGGAAGTGATATAGAATTAGTAACTGCAGAGCAAGTTAAAGGTATTCCTAAATCATATCCAGGATATAATTTAATAGTAGGTTCTTCAGGACAAGAAGTTAGAACAGTACAAGAATTTTTAAATAGAATATCACAAAACTATCCATTAATTCCTAAAGTAGCTCAAGATGGTATATATGGCGCTAAAACTGCTGAGGCGGTAAGAGTATTCCAAGGAGTATTTAATTTACCAAAAACAGGAATAGTAGATTATGCAACTTGGTATAAAATATCAGATATTTATGTAGGTGTAACAAGAATAGCAGAATTAAGAAGTAGTGCTAGAAATGTTCAAAGAATATTTATACCTCCTAGGTCTTTTGATAACTATTATGATTCAACAGTTCCTAAATTTAATTATATAGATGATATGGTATAGCATAAACAAATTAACAATTAAAAATGATTTGATTTTTAAAACTCCTACGGGAGTTTTTTTGTTAAGTTTCCATCTTGTATTATTAATTTTTTATCATGAATAGGTATTTATAAAAAAAATATACATCCTTCGACAGTACTTCTTTTTTTATTATAATAGAGGTATAATAGATATAAATATGTGATAATCTTAACGGTGTTATTATAAATTAAATAAAATTAGGGAGGTAGGTTATGAAAGGCACAGTTGTTTCTACATGGATAAGAACATGTAGAGATTTGTATGGAAATGATATTATAAATAAAAGTTTAAAATCTGTAGATTGGTCGGAAGATATAGTATTTACACCTTTAGAAGATGTAGATGATACTAAAATATTTAAACTTATAGAAATTATAGCTAATAATGTAGATACTCCAATAAATAAATTATGGCAAATTATTGGGGAAAATAATTTAAATAAGTTTTTAGAGGACTATCCTGTATTCTTTAAAAGGGTAAATTTATATAAATTTTTAAATTCCCTTAACTTTATACATGCAATAATAATGAAGAAGATAAAGGGAGCAAAACCACCTAAAATGGTATTGGAACCGGTAACAAATGATAGCATATATTTTACATATAGATCAGATAGAGAACTATTTGATTATTTTTTAGGGTTATTACATGGAAGTGCTAAATATTTTGGTGAAAAAATCGAAGTAAAAGAGATAGAGAGAGAAAAGGGAGAACTTAAAGTACACATAAAATTTGAAAATACTATTCAACATAGTAAAAAGTATAATTTTAGTAAAGCTTTATCAAGTATAGGCTTAAAAAGCTTAGAGTTAAAGATGACTATGCCTATATTTATAATTATGACTTGTGTTGGTATAGCGCTTTCAGGATTGGCTAAGGGTCTATTAATTGGGGGCATATCAGGAGTCATTTCAGCTATTGTATCATATATGACAGTGAAGCCTTTAAATGACATAATAGAAAATATAGAAAATAGAAATTTTGAAGATATTGATAGAAGCATTAAAACTAATGATAAGCTTGAAAAAATATATTTAGGAATATCAAAATTAAAAGATAGCATAGGTAAGGATTCAACATCTGCTAATCTTGCAATAAATGAGTTGTCAGTATTTACTAACAATATGTACAATACTACAGAAAAAATGAAGGAAGCAACTAGAGAAATAGCAGAGTACTCCGAACAGGTTTCACAATTAGCTACTCAACAAGAAATAAGCACTGAAACTCTTGTGAAACAAACCAATGAAAATATGGTAGCTTTAAAAGAACTTGTACAATCTGAAAATAAAAATAAAGTAGAGCTAGATAAATCAGTAGAAAAGATAAATCAAAGTCATATTAATGTAGATAAGTCAAGTGAAGCTATAAAGGAATCCTTAAAATCATTTATGAATGTAAAAGAAAAAGGTAAAAATCTTAAAAATAAAACTGAGGATATAACTAATATAGTATCATTAGTTTCAGGAATCGCAGCACAAACAAATCTTTTAGCATTAAATGCTTCAATAGAAGCAGCAAGAGCAGGCGAACAAGGTAGAGGCTTTGCTGTAGTTGCAGAAGAGGTTAGAAAACTTGCTGAGCAATCTCAACAAGCGGTAAAGGATATTAATAGTAATTTATTATATTTTGCAGATGAAATAAATTCATTAGTAGGTAGCATAGAAAGTCAATATAGCGTATTAGAATTAGAAACTACTAACTTAGAAAATGTAAGAAAAATAAGTTCAGAAGCCAATGACCTAATTAAAGTTGTATCAGATGAAACTAATAAATCAATAACTCAATTAAATAGTGAAGTGGAGTCTGTAGAAGAAATGTTTAAAACTATTGATTCATTGGCAGCAATTGCAACAGAGAATGCATCATCATCACAAGAAGTTAACAGGAATATAGAAGAATTTACCAATAATATTCAAGATATGATTGAAACACTTCAAAAGGTTAAGGATGTTGGAGACAACTTTGCAAATGATATAGAAATATAATTGGAAAAAATTACACCTCAGGGGTCCAAAAAATTGGAACTTAGGTGTAATTTTTTTGTTTTATTATTTAGGACTTTTAATTTAACTCATGTTTATGTTTAAAATAAAAATAAATAGTTTGGATTATAAATACTAAACTAAGTAATCCAAAAAAAGGATATAGAGATCCTATTAACTTAGAAAATCCAATTCTTGATATAGGAAGAGCAATAATTATAACTAAGAAAATTGCTTTCTTAAAGTCTATGTTTAAAGTATTATCTAATGTCTTACTTATAGAGTAAACATCAGAAACTTCAGTCGAAAACATTTCCAACCAAATTACAACTAGTAACAATGCTTGAATTATGTTTCCAAAACGCTGAGCCACAAATAACAAAGGTACTTCATATTGATGTATATATGGTTGATTTATCATTAGCAAGAAGTTTATTGCAAAGCTTAAAGCAGCTAAACCTAAAGCTCCTAAAGCTATTCCATAGAACATGGTTTTAGGCTTTCTAACTTGATTACTTAAAGGAACTAAGACTCCTAAACAACAAAGTGTATTATAACCTGAGTATAAAATAGTAGATAAGGTTATCCCTGTTTTTTTAGGCTCAAACTTAGTCAAAAATTCTAATGAAATCATATCTTTGCAAAACATAAAATATAGTATGGTTATTGTAGTGATAGTTATTACCAAAGTTGGAACAATAAAGGAATTTATCTCTATTAATCCATCAGTATCTCTTAAAAGGAAAAATATAGCTAAGGCTATCATTATAAGAGAACCGATTATCTTAGGTATTCCAAAAAATTGATTTATTAAAGCTCCGCTACCAGCTAAAATAATTGATGCACTAGAAATGAGATAAAGAGTAGTGATAACACCAGTTATTTTACCAAGAAGATTTGGGCTAACTACTTTAATTACATCTCCATAAGAGTTTAACTTATACTTAATACTTATTTTGGAAACCATAGTACCCATGATTACATAAAATATGCCACAAGCTATAATTCCTACAAAACTAGATATTCCATATGAAGTAAAAAACTCCTTAATCTCTTGTCCAGAAGCAAGTCCAGCACCAACTATTGTTCCTATAAAAACAACAGCTATTTGAAAAATTTTAGAAAGTTCCCGTTTCATTTATATATCCCCCTAATTTCTATCTATTAACAAATATATATGTATTGAGTTACTTTTATTCTTCAAAAATGAATAAGGTATATATTCTTAGGGAAAATAAGTTTAAGGACAATATGTAAGGAGGTATTATAAGTGAAGAATAGAAAAATAATAATGTGTTATTTATTAGTAATTATGAATCTTTTTTTATTATCATGTTCTAAAAAAGAAATTAATGAAGAGGCTAACATAGATTTATTTAACCCTAAAGCAGCATCAGAAGTAGCAAAGGATTATTTAAATTATGTAAAAGAGAATAATATTGAAGAAGCAAATAATTTATGCACAGCTCAACTTATAAGTAAAAATAAAGAAATATCTATGGGAGGAACAAGAATAATATCTTATGCACCTGATAATTTAATAGAATCCTCAGGATCTGCATATATATTATTTAATGTAGTTAGAAATTCGGAGTCAGAATCAAGATGTGATTTAGATAATTATGCAATAAAGGTAGTTAAGCTTGGAGATGAATACAAAATAGATGAAATTAAATCTATAAATAAAAAACAAGTTTTTGTTAGAGATAAATCATTAAGAGTTATTGGAGAGGATGGGGGAAAAAGTGATTTAATATTAACATTAAACAACTTACCGAGAGATATTTATTTAAGTGAAAATAAAGTAATGCTATATAAGGAACAAACACCAAACGAAAGCTTTGGACCAATATCAATAGGATATAGAGGTCAAAAAGTAGCAATTTCAACAATCGGGAATAATAAATCATTTATATCAATCGCATATATGGAAGAAAGTAAAGAAGCACAAGCCCAAGCACAATCAGAGGAAGCAGGTGGATCGGCAGATAAAGGTATTACAGGAAGTACTAATTTAGAGGAAGTATTAGATAAGCCTATAGCCAAAAAAGTAATATCATTAGATATTTTAGACAACATAAAGTTACAAGACTTGGTTTTTTCAAAGGAAGAAGAATATTTAATAGTAAGTTATTTAAATTCTAATTCATTAAACAGAATGAATATATATAGCACAGCAAAAGGGGATCTTATTAAGCTAAAATTTAATGAGATGTTTCCAGAAGATAAGTATAATATAGCATTAAAAGAATTTGATAAAAATACAATTACTATTGAAGTAACAGGAAAGACTAAATTAAATAATATAAACAAAGAAGTTATAGGTAATTATAAAGTGAGTATGGAAGAGGAAGAAATTGAAAAAATATTTAATCCATAAAAGACTTAACATATAAAAATATTGTAGTAGAATAAAAGTACAACTTAAAATAAAGGTGTACTTTTACTTTTTAGGAGGAACTTATGAAAGAATGGAATGGTAAGAGATATCATAGTTTAAACTATTATCTTAGAAATAAATTTAATGAAAAAGTATATAAAATATCTCTAGATGGAGGGTTTACATGTCCTAATAGAGATGGGAAGGTTGCTACAGGGGGATGCACTTTTTGCAGTGCTAGGGGATCAGGAGATTTTGCAGGAAGTAGAATTTTATCAATAACAAAGCAGTTTGAAGATAGAAAAGATATGATGGAGAAAAAGTGGAAGGATGGAAAATTAATTGCATATTTTCAAGCTTACACAAATACTTATGCTCCAGTAGAAGAACTTAGAGAAAAGTATGAGGAAGCTTTAAAGCAAAAAAATGTGGTAGCAATATCAATAGCGACAAGACCAGATTGCATTGATAATGATGTTTTGGAGTTCTTAACAGAGCTAAATAAAAAAACTTATTTAATTGTAGAGTTAGGATTACAAACTATAAATGATGAAACAGCTATGAACTTTAATAGAGGGTATGATTTTGAAGTCTTTGATAATACTTTAAAGAGACTATTAGAAAGAAATATCGAAGTTGTGGCTCATACTATTTTTGGATTACCAGGAGAAACAAAGGAAGATATGCTAAAGACTGTTGATTATATAGCACATTCAGGAGCTAAAGGCATAAAATTTCATTTACTTCATTTAATGGAGGGGACAAAGATGGTTAAACAGTATGAAAGCGGAGAATTAAAACTGCTAAGCCAAGAAGAATATATAGATTTAATATGTGAAGGAGTCTCTATGTTGCCAGAAGAAATGGTTGTTCATAGGCTAACAGGAGATGCCCCAAGAGAATTATTAATAGGTCCTATGTGGAGTTTGAAAAAGTGGGAAGTATTAAATGCTATAGATAAAGCATTAGAAGATAATGATATTTGGCAAGGGAAAACTTTTAAATAAATTGTTTCACATTTTAAAACGAGGGGGTTTTTATGAATATAGATGTTATTATATCAGCGGATCATATTAAGGAAGAATATCTAGAAAATAAAACTGTGGTGGTGATAGATATGCTAAGAGCAACATCTGTTATTATTACAGCTTTAGCCAATGGAGCGAAGGAAGTCATTCCAATGTTGACTATAGAAGAATCTTTTAAGAAGAAAATGGAACTTTCAAAATTAGGAATACCATCTTTGCTTGGAGGAGAAAGAAGAGCGGTAAAAATAGAAGGATTTGACTTCACAAATTCACCATTAGAATATACTAAAGAAAAGATAGACCAAAAGGTAATTATATTAAGCACTACTAATGGGACAAGAGCTATTAATTTGAGTTTAAAGGCAAAGAAGATATTAATAGGGGCAATGATAAATGCTAATGCTGTTGTTGAGTTATTGAAAAATCAAGAAGGCGATATAGTATTTATAAATTCAGGAACAAATGGTGAGTTTTCTATGGACGATTTTATATGTTCAGGATATATGATAAATTTATTATGTAAGAATCATGAGCATAACTTATCAGATATAGCAAAGACAGCTAAATATATATATGATAATAATAGTGATGTGGTAGAGTATATAAAAAATGCTAGACATTATAATGTATTGAAAGATTTGAATTTAGAAGAGGATTTAAAATATTGCTGTAAAAAAAGTATTGTTGATATAGTACCTATAATCAATAAAAACAGCAAAACTATATCTACAATTGATAAATGATAATAAATTTCAATTATTTTAAATTTTCTATTGACAATAATATGAAAAGATTATATTATAATATTATATTGATAATGAATATCAATTAAACGGAAAGAATACTATTAAAAGCTCCACACTTTTAATAGTATGGATTATATACAAACTAAACTCCTATAATTATAGAATTTATTTCAATAAAAGATGACTAATGGAAACCCTTAGTCATCTTTTATTTTATTTAAAAATAATTGTAATATTTTTAATTTATTATCGATATATAAGATGAAGAAGTAAATAGGGGTGAGTAAATGCGCATTGATGAGAATAATTTTATAGAAAACTTAAAGAAAAAGCATCCTAAAGCTTTAAATTATATTGTAGATACTTATGGTGGCCTAGTTAATACTATAATTACTAATGCTCTTAAATCAATTGGAGATAGAGGGTTGATAGAAGAATGTATAGATGATGTATTTATTGCTATATGGGAAAATGGATATAAATTTATAGGGAATAGAGATAACTTTAAAAGCTGGGTGGCTGGAATATCAAAGTATAAGGCAATAGATTACTTTAGGAAAAATTCTAAAAGAATTAATACTGAAATAATAGACGAAAATATATCTGATAAGAAGGATTTAGAAGAAGATTTTATAAATAGTTTGGAATCAAAAAGGTTATTAAACCTCATAATGACTTATGAAGAACCTGATAAAAGTATTTTTATTAGAAAATTCTTATTAGGAGAAGCAAGCAGTGAAATAAGTAAAGCAATTGGAATGACAATAAGTAATATAAATACTAGGATATTTAGAGGAAGACAGAAGATAAAAAAAGATTTTTATGGGGAAAAGGAGGTATTATAGAATGAAAGAAAAAGACATTTATGAATATTTAAACAATCTCAATATAGAAAATATAGATGAAGAAATTTCATTAAATAAAATTCATAAAAAAAGAATAAAAAAGAGATTATATAAGAAATTATTTTATAATAACAAAAGAAAATATTTAATGGTTGCACTACTATTTTTAAGTTTTATATTTGTAATATCTCCTATAGGAAAAGATGTAATTGCTAAGATAAAAGAAAAATTAGTTTTTAGTGCTTCACATGGCCTTATTTCTGTAGAAGAAGATGAAGAGCTATATATGCTTAAGGAATCCTTTAAAGCAAATATCAATAATAAGGATATCTTAGTTAAGGGTATAATAAAGAAAGGTGAAAATTTATTTATTCAAATAATATCAGAGTCATATCCTGAAGAAGCTAAAGAAATAGCATCTGGAATTAAAATAAAGTTAGAAGATGGAGAAGTTATTAATGTTGAAGGTTATGGTATTGGTTTTAGTACTACATCAGTTATAGAAGTTGGAATTAATATAAAAAACAAGAAAGTGAATAAATTTATATTAATGTTCAAAGATGAAGAACTAAAGGAAGTAACTTTAGAAAAAGCAGACTATAAGTATAATTATAATGATATTGGTGGAAATATAGATAATAAAGGTGTATTAATAGGTGGAACTAGTTATTATGTACAAGGAGAAAGGTATTTTAGACTTTGGAATAATGAAAGTGCAATAAGCTCAAACAAGTATAAGGTGTCTATAGGAAATATAGAAATTGATAAGGTGCTAGATGAAGGTGGAAAAAGTTTGAATTTTGAGGCAAGCAATGATGGTACTGGTAAGGAATATAAAATATTAGAAGAGTATAGTGGAAAAATAAATATAGAAATAAAAGAAATAAGTTTACAATATAAGCTTAAGAATCCCACAAAAATAACTATTAAAGATCCTAAATATGCAGGAGATTATAAATTAAATGAGGAGTTGTCATTTGAAGGAATAGATGATATCGCGAAGATAACAGAAGTGAAAAAATCACAGGATGAAATTGTAATAGGTCTTGATTTTTCTAACACTAATTCAAATGATAGATTTATATATATGATTTTAGATAGTTCAAAATACAGTGGAGGAATGGGGGATATGGAAAATTTAATTGGTGAAATAAATATTGATTATGAAGATATAAGTATCTTTGAAAAGATTACAAGGAAAATAAATCTTAAGCTTGATGATATTTATGCTTTGCAAAAGGGAGATTGGAAATTTACAATAGAATAATTAAAAAAATATTAGAAATGTAATATGATTTTAGAAGAAGATAAAAGAAACTTTATCAATTTTAAAATTATATAGAAAAGTTTTAATCAAAAATTAAATGAAGTTTATTATATATTATAAAAGCATATTAGCTAATAAAAGCAAAAAAATAATTAAGAAGAAATTTAATTTATAAGAGTTAAGTTTCTTCTTAATTTTTTAAAATTATCAAGAGTAAATAATTTTATCCTTTTATTAAAACATTTTCATTAATTACAAGCTAACTCATATTTAGTGTGATCTATTATTATGCTATTATAAGTATTGTACATAAGATTAAATTAAAGGAGGAAATTCCTATGAGTAAATCTAGAATAATTACTCTTATAATTTCAGGATTCTTGGCCATAGCAGTGGCTGGTGGAGTATATTATACATATTCTAAAAATGAAGTTGCTGATAATAACCAAAGTAATATTGAAGAAAATAAAAAACTTGCTTCTGATAAAAATAAGAATGATAATGATAAAAATAAAGATACTAATGTGCCAGATAATGGTGAGGAAAATCCAAATATTAATGATGGGAATAATGATAAAAATCCTGATTTAGGTAGCAATGTTCCAAATAATAATGATAATTCAAACAATGAAATTGTACCGCCTAGTCAACCAGATCAAACTCCTAATGTTCCACAAGATGGTACTGTAAATCCAGCACCGAATACTACTCCTGAGGTTCCAAAGCAACCATCAACCTCAGATAATAGTAATTACATAGGAGAAATCGAGCAAGCTATATTTCAACGAGTAAATAAAGAAAGAGCGGCAGCAGGACTTCCAGCTCTAAGTTATAATACAACTATGGAATATTATGCTAGAATAAAATCAAAAGATATGGGAGATAAAGGATATTTTGATCATAAGGATCCACAAGGTAGATTAATTACAGAACAAATGAAAGCAGATGGAGTGTCATATAATGCTTGGGGAGAAAATATTGCTTATATACAAGGTGTTAGTGGAAATTCTACCTTGGCAACACAATTTATGGATAACTGGATGAATTCTCTAGGTCATAGAGCTAATATATTATCATCAAATTTTAGTAGCATAGGTGTGGGTGTTTATAAAATAGGGAATACTTATTATGCAACTCAAGAATTTTATAGATAGTAAAGTTATATAATAAACAATGATGATTAAAATTAAAAAAGCTATTATTTCACATATATAATTATGAAATAATAGCTTTTTAAATGAGTTTTTATTATTATATAACTTGGAATATAAAGAACTTTAAGTAATATGATTCATCAGAATTCCATAAAATTGGATGATCTGCACTTTGAGTTCTTACTTCAATTTGTCTTAGTGTCTTTCTTGCATCATGAGCAGCTTCTAATACTGTTTTCTTTAGTTGTTCTTCACTCATGTAGTGGGAACATGAACAAGTAGCAAAATAACCACCTGATTTAACAAGCTTCAATCCTCTAAGATTGATTTCTTTATATCCTCTTATAGCAGAATTAACTGTATTTCTTGATTTTGTGAAAGCAGGAGGATCCAAGATAACAACATCAAATTGTTTTCCTTCTCTTGACCAATCACCAAGAACATCAAATGCATTATGGCATTCAAATTTCACTATATCTTGAAGACCATTAAGCTCTGCATTTCTTGTAGCACAATCTACTGCATGTTGTGATACATCAATACCTAAAACAGATTTTGCACCAGAAATACCTGCATTAAGAGCGAATGAACCAGTATGTGTAAAACAATCTAGTACATCTCTTCCTTTGCATATTTTGTGCATTGCAGCTCTATTTTCTTTTTGATCTAAAAAGAATCCAGTCTTTTGACCATTCTCTAAATCAACTATGTATTTAACTCCATTTTCAACTATTTCAATATCTGTATTAAATGGCTTTGTTAAGAAGCCTTTTGTTTGCTCAAGACCTTCAATTTCTCTAGTTTTGATATCACTTCTTTCATAAATCCCTTTTGCACTATATTCATTAACTAGTATTTTAACTATTATATCTCTGTATTGCTCCATACCTAAAGTAGAGATTTGAATTACATAGTAATCTTCAAATTTATCAACTGTTAATCCAGGTAAGAAATCAGCTTCTCCAAATATAAATCTGCAAGAGGAAGTATCTATTACAGTATTTCTATAGTCCCATGATGCAGCAAATCTTTTTTTGAAAAACTCATAATCAATTTCTTCATTTATGTCTCTAGTTAGTATTCTTATAGTTATTTTACTTCTATCATTTATATAACCTTTGCCTATGAAGTAGTTTTTATGGTTATAAACCTCAACTATATCTCCATTTTCGTACTCACCATCATATTCATTTATTTCATCTATGTATATCCATGGGCGGCCTTGTTCTGCTCTTTTATTTTTACCTTGGTGTAAGAAAAATTTACATGCCATTATATTAATGCTCCTTCCAAATTGAATCTTATAAAATTATAACATATATATAATTAAATCAATATTATAAAGTTTAATAGTATAAGCCAAATTAATAGGTAATATCGCAAAATGAATTAGATGGTAAGCCTAAAAGTAATATAAATACATTTAAGGTTTAATTTGTTATATTAGTTTGATACGATATATATATGAATTTTTAATAAAAAAGGCAAAAATAGTTTTTCTAGATAGTAAATTCGGTAATAAATTTATATTAACAAGCTATGAATATAAAATATAAATATAAATATAATTATAATATAAAACAATTATTTGGGGGATTTAGATGATATTTAAAGCAATTGTTATACCAACTCCAAGAAGAATGCGAAGGTTTGTGGAGAAAAAAATAGATGAATTTACAAGTGAGAGCATAACAGCAAAGGAAATTGTGAATAAAGAATTAGAACATATCGATATAACAAAAGATACTTTTAAAAATTATGGATTATCAGTTAGACTTTTTTAAATGAAATATTAGACATGTGTAAGGCTAATTAGTATGCTGACTTTTATAGGACAGCACAAGCTTACATATGTCTATTTTAAAGTTAAACAAAATATAAGCCACCTGTTTCCATAACAGGTGGCTTAGGGGAGATATAATCTATATGCTAATATAGTTTGGGGGAACTATATTAGTTGTTTTCCAGATGTTTATCAATCAAATTTTGGATTGTAGGGGTACATCTGTAGCCTCTGCATCCACCTGTACAAGCTCCTGTTGCCTTTGAAACTTGTTCTACAGTGTGAGCTCCGGCTTTGATTGCATCTTTTATTTTGGATCTTGGTATTGCCTTGCAAGTACAAACTTTAGTAATCTTATCAAGGACTTGTTCATTTAAGTTATTTTCCATTTAGTTTTCCTCCTATATATTAAGAAATAGACTAAGGAAAATAAAGGGGATAAAAAATAATTATTGTTTATTCTTTATGATTCTATTATATAGCCATCGATAAAGAAAGTCAATACTAATAGATAAAAATTATTAGATAATTATAAATTCACAAAATAGTATTGATAATACTATTTTGTGAAAATTATATTTAAATATTCATAAATATAATCTTTTATATTATTCCACTTTGTAGTAGAATATAAGTATTATTAACAATTTATATTAGCTTATTCAATAATTAAAGACTGTGATTAGGAAAAGTACTTAGTTTGATACTTTAAGAGAGTGGCTGTTTGGTGAAAAGTCATAGAGAAGATTAAGGAAAATCACCTAGGAGTTTGAGACTGAAAGGTAAATTTACTAATTAAGTTTTCACGTTAGCCAGCGTTAAAGGATAGAGTATGATTGTACTCGAAATAGAAAGTTTTTCATGATTTTATGATGAACTTATGACCTTAGGTGGTATAGCGAATTATCTTCGCCCTATTGGGCGAAGTTTTTTTATTTATCTAATTTATGTTTAGTAGTAATTAACTTGTGAATAATTACTAATCTATAGTTAATAATGTAAAATATAGATTAAAGGTAATTGTAAAGATAAGTATAGTCTTAAACTAGTATATTTAATATAAGTTGATCAAAAGAAGGGAGTTTATATATGTACAAGAAAGTTGAACTATCAAAGGGCTTTGTTGGCATGGAAAAGGAAGTAGCAAACCTTTGGAAAGAAAATAATGTTATTAAAAAGAATTTTGATATGAATCAAGATGGGGAGTATTTTACTTTTTATGATGGACCTCCAACAGCAAATGGAAGACCTCATGTAGGACACGTTTTAACAAGGGTTATGAAGGATATTATCCCAAGATACAAGGTTATGAAGGGATATAAAGTTATAAGAAAAGCAGGATGGGATACTCATGGATTACCAGTTGAACTTGAAATCGAAAAGAAACTTGGAATTTCAGGGAAAGAGCAAATCGAAAGTTATGGAGTAGAGAAGTTTGTTACAGAGTGTAAGGAATCAGTATTTACTTATGTAAACATGTGGGAAAAAATGACTAATCAAATAGGATACTGGGTAGATATGGAACAGCCTTATGTTACATATCATAACTCATATATAGAATCTGTTTGGTGGGCATTAAGCCAAATGTGGGAAAAAGGACTTTTATATAAAGGTCATAAAGTAATGCCATACTGTCCAAGATGTGGAACAGGACTTTCTTCACATGAAGTTTCACAAGGATATAAGGATGTTAAGGATTTAACTGCTATAGTTAAATTTAAAGTTGAAGGAGAAGAAAATAAATATATATTAGCATGGACAACAACTCCGTGGACATTACCTTCAAACTTAGCGTTATGTGTAAATAAAGCTTATGATTATATTGAAGCGAAAGTTGGAGATGAAACGTTAGTACTTGCTAAAGATTTAGCTTTAAAGGTATTAGGCGAAGACTACGAAGTAATTAAAGAGTTTAAAGGAACTGAATTATTAGGAACTAAATATGAAAGACTACTTCCTTTTGGTGAAGTTGAAGGAAAGGCATTTGAAGTTATTCATGGAGACTATGTAACTTTATCAGATGGTACAGGGATAGTTCATATAGCTCCTGCATATGGTGAAGATGATAGTTTTGTTGCAAAGAAAAATGGAATAGGATTCATAAACCTAGTAGATGCTAGTGGTAATTTTGTAGATGAAGTAACTCCATGGGCAGGAAAGTTTGTTAAAAAGTGTGATGAAAGCATAGTTAAATACTTAGATGAAAATAACAAGTTATTTAAAGCTGAAAAGCATACACATTCATATCCACACTGTTGGAGATGTGACACACCGCTTCTTTATTATCCAAGAGAAAGTTGGTTTGTTGCAATGACTAAACTTAGAGATAAGCTATTAGAAAATAATAACAAAATTAATTGGTATCCAGATAACATAAGAACAGGTAGATTTGGTAAGTTCTTAGAAAATGTTATTGATTGGGGTATATCAAGAGATAGATATTGGGGCACTCCACTTCCTATTTGGGAATGTGAATGTGGTCATAAAGAATGTATAGGAAGTGTAGAAGAATTAAAAGAAAAGGGCATTAATGTTCCTGAAGATATAGAATTGCATAAACCATATATAGATAATGTTCACTTAAAATGTCCTAAGTGTAGTAAGGAAATGACAAGAACAGCAGAAGTTATTGACTGTTGGTTTGATTCAGGATCAATGCCTTTTGCACAATTGCATTATCCATTTGAGAATAAAGAGGTATTTGAAAAGAACTTCCCAGCACAATTTATTTCAGAAGCGGTTGACCAGACAAGAGGTTGGTTCTATACTTTATTAGCTATTTCTACAGCAATATTTGATACGAACTCATTTGAAAATTGTATAGTTTTAGGTCACGTGTTAGATAAGAAAGGCTTAAAAATGTCAAAATCAAAAGGAAATGTTGTAGATCCATTTGAAGTTTTAGATTCACAAGGAGCAGATGCAACAAGATGGCATTTCTACACAGCAAGTGCACCATGGTTGCCAACAAGATTTTCTATTGATGATGTTCAAGAAGCACAAAGAAAATTCTTAAGTACTTTCTGGAATGTATATTCATTTTATGTTTTATATGCAGATTTAGATAAGTTTAATCCATTAGAATATAAGGATTTCAAATCAAAAAATGTTATGGATAAATGGATAATGTCAAAGCTTAACACATTAATTAAAGATGTTGATGACAATTTAAATTCATACAATATAACACAAGCTGCATTAATTATTGAAGAATTTACAGATGAACTTTCAAATTGGTATGTAAGAAGAAATAGAGCAAGATATTGGTCAGAAGATTTAACTGAAGATAAGATAGGTGCTTATGTTACTTTATATAGAGTCTTAACTACATTAGTTAAAGTTGCAGCTCCGTTTATACCATTTATAACAGAAGAAATTTATCAAAATTTAGTTGTAGGATTAGATGAGTCAGCTTTAGAAAGTGTACATTTATCCACATGGCCAACTTATGATGAAAATGCTATCGATGAAAAGTTAGAAAAGGAAATGGATTTAGCCTATACAATAGTTAAACTTGGAAGAAGTGCTAGAAATGGTGCTAATATAAAAAATAGGCAACCACTTTCAAAGATGCTTTTATCAACAGCGGTAATACCAGAATATTATGGTGATATAATAAAAGATGAACTTAATATAAAGGTTGTAGAATTCGGTGCTGATTTATCACAATATGTTAATTTTGAAATTAAGCCTAATTTACCTGTATTAGGAAAGGCATATGGTAAGTTAATTCCAGGAATAAGAAAAGAAATAGCTTCAAGAAATCAAATGGAATTAGCACAAAACCTTCAAAATGGTGGAACTGAAACTATAACAGTTAATGGAACTGAAATAGTTTTAAATAGTGAAAGCGTTCTAGTAACAATGCAAGGTTTAGAAGGATATGCTTTTGCTGGAGAAGGACAAATAGGAATAGTTCTTGATACTACTATTACAGAAGAATTAAGAGAAGAAGGACATTTAAGAGAAGTAATTTCAAAGATTCAAAATATGAGAAAAGATAAAGGTTTTGAAGTTGCCGATAAAATTAAATTATTTGTTTCGGATAATGATATGTTAATAGGGATAATCAATAAATATTCTGATGTAATAAAAAGAGAAACCTTAACTCAAGAAATTGTAGTAAGCGAAAAAGTGGATTATACAGAGACAATCATAAATGGCGAAAAGCTAAATATGACTGTAGAAGTTATAAAATAGGGTAAAGATTTTATTAAAAGGTTAGAAGTTTCTACTAAACTTCTAACTTTTTAACTCTATTATAGTAAATAATTATAAAGAGAAAGCTTGAATATTGTATTAATTATTTGTAAATAGTATAATATATAGATAATATATAGTAGAATAAGGAAAAGATTATAATAAAAATGGAGTGATGTTGGTATGGCTACTTCTATAAAAGATGTTGCTAGAGAAGCGGGCGTCTCAATTGCTACTGTTTCTAGAGTTTTAAATGACATAGATGTTGTAAACGAGGATACGAAAAAAAAGGTCTTAGAGGCAATAAAAAAACTAGGATATAGACCTAATATAGTAGCAAGAAGCTTAAAGACGCAAAAAACAAAAACTGTAGGTATTTTGGTTCCTGATATTTCAAGTGGTTTTTATCCTGAAATAGTTAGAGGAGCAGAAGATGTTGCGAATATTTACGATTATAACGTAATATTATGTAATTCTGACTTTGATGATGAAAAGGAAAAAGAATATTTAAGAGTACTTAAAGAAAAAATGGTTGATGGAGTTATATATATGAGTTCATCACTACAAGAAGAAACTTTACAGATAATAAATGAATTAGATTTAACTACAGTATTAGTTGAAACTAAAGATAAGGATGAAAGTTTACCAAGTGTAATAATAGATAATATAAAAGCTTCAGAAGAAGCTACAAATTATCTTATAAACAAAGGTTTAAAAAACATAGCATATGCTGGTGCTAAAAAAGATAGTATGAATGCTTGGGGTGATAGATACATAGGCTATGAAAATGCCCTAAGAAATAATAAAATCAATATGGATGAAGATTTAATATATACAGAAGGATTAAAAGTTAAGACCGGATATGAGGCTGTAGAATACTTTGAAAGTAGCAATAAAAATTATGAAGCAGTTGTATGTGGATCAGATGAAATTGCTATGGGTGTAATAAATTCATTAAGAGAACGTGGAAAGAAAGTTCCAGAAGATGTAAGCGTTATAGGATTTAATGACAATGCTGTTTCTTCAGTTTTCTATCCTAAAATAACTACTATAAGACAACCAAGTTATGATATGGGATCAGTAGCTATGAGAATGCTTATAAAAATGTTAAACAAAAAAGAATTAGATGAATCACAGTTCGTTCTTGAATATGAACTTATAGAGAGAGAAAGCTGTAAATAGAATTATTAAGGGGATATCGTAGATATCCCCTTAATTGTAAAGTTTATACTTTTTTGCAGCGAACTGTTGCTAGTATATAAAAACCATGGTATAATTATGATAATATATTATTAAACGTTTTCAAATTTCGACTGTGTGTAAGAGAAAATATGATAGTGTATGGTCTTAAGGTTAGAAGTGGGTTATCTAATCAAAAAAATGTGAGTTATAGGTCATAAAAAAACAACTTCTTTAATGAAGTTGTTTTTTTTATAATAAATATTAAAGGATTCCTTCAGTTTTTAAAATACTTTCCAATTCTTGAACCTTTTCTGTTAATGTAAGAAACTTTTCTTTTAAGATATCTTTAGAAAGGTCATCTCCATCGATAAAACTTACCATATCGTCTACTGTTTGTAATGCATCATCTATATCTTGTTGAGCTAGTTTTAAGTTTGCTTCTTTCATAATTTGTCTCCTTTAAGTCTATAAACATAATTAATATTACATATATTTATCCTATCACTAATAAATATCTTATGCAAGGCATATATTGTATAAGGCAAAATCAAATAAATAATAGACCAATATGATAGTATTTTTAGGCTATTATCTATTTTAATGTGTCTAAGCAATTTATAAGAGGTGAGATTTTGATAAACTATATTTGGTTTGGAATGATATTCTTAGGGGTATTAATTGGGTTATTAACAGGTAATGGAGAGTTAATATCTAAAGCTATAATATCTTCTGCTGACTCAACTGTTTCATTGATTTTAGGGCTAGTAGGACTTATGTGTTTTTGGTGTGGAGTAATGAAAGTAGCAGAGAAAAGTGGCTTTACAAATAAACTTGCAAAGATTTTAAGACCAATATTAAAACTTATTTTTAAAGAGGCCGCTAAGGACGAAAAGGCATTAGGAGCAATAGTTATGAACATAACAGCAAATATGATGGGTCTTGGTAATGCAGCAACTCCATTTGGTATAAAAGCTATGCAGGAAATGGATAGATTAAATAAAGAAAAAGGAACAGCATCAGATGACATGTCACTATTTTTGGTATTAAATGCAGCATGCATACAGTTAGTGCCTTCAACAGTAATATCAATAAGAGCTGCTTGTGGCTCAAGTAATCCAGGGACAATAATACTTCCGGCGGTATTAGCAAGCACTATTGCTGCCATAATGGGAGTTATTTGTTGTAAAGTATTACAAAGATATTTTTAACAGGAGGTGCATAATAAAATGTTTCAATATTTGACAAAAAGTATAATTCCTATAATAGTAATTATAATCATCACTTATGGGATGTTTAAGGGGAGAAAGGTTTATGAATGGTTTATAGAAGGAGCAAAAGATGGGTTGAAGGTTTGTTTAAACATATTTCCATATTTATTAGCCATGATAATAGCTGTGAACATATTTAGGGAAGCGAAATTATTAGATATATTAAATAATATGGTAGCACCAATTGCTGGGTTAATTGGATTGCCAAAGGAGGTAGTTCCACTAGTGTTAGTAAAGCCTTTATCAGGTAGTGGAGCTATAGGCATTCTTACCGATATATTAAAGACATATGGACCAGATACACCAATAGGTTTGATTTCCTCAGTTATTATGGGAACAACAGAAACAATATTCTACACAATAACAGTTTACTTTGGAGCAGTTCAAATTAAGAAAATAAGACATACATTATGGGCTGCTATATTAGCTGATTTAACAGCTGTAATAGCTGTAATTTTCTTAGTGAATAAATTTTTAATATAGTTAATTTATTAAATAATTAACAAATTTTAATCAATACGTAATAATTTTGTAACTAGTTGTTAATGAAAATATCTTATAATAAAAATATAGAAAGAAGGAGGGAAGTGTATAAACATGGAATGGAATGACAAATTATTTTTGTCAGAAGAAGAATTAAAATTACTCACAACATTTCTTGCTTATGGAGTAGGGCTTGGAGTTTTGGTAGGATTATTTACTGGGAATATTCAACTATGTTTTGCATTAGGGGGAGTTATATCTATATTGATTTCACTTTTGAAAATATTTATAAATAGAATAAAGAAATCAAATAAGATTCATATATAAATAAGTGTAGATATTTAAATATATTTATCATAAATTTAACTAGACTTTAAATTTGTAATATTACTCATAGTTTCAACAACTTATATAAAAGTTTTAACAATGCATGTTTTGAATTTTTCTTAAGTAATACTATAGTAATGATGTAGATTATTAATTGAAACATATATATTTTATTTTAAATAAGCTATATAATTATTAATTATATAGCTTATTTAATTTTAATATAAGGTAGGTGACTTTATGTCTTCGGAAAAATTTTATATAGTTAGTGGCAGAGTATTGCCAGAGGTTTTTAAAAAGGTTTTAGAAGTTAAGGAAAATCTTATTACTGGAAGAGCAAAGGATATAAGTGATGCTGTAAAACAAACAGGGATAAGCAGGAGTACCTTTTATAAATATAAAGATCATATTTTTCCAATGATAGAAGGAATACATAGTAAGAAAATAACATTAGTTGTACTACTATCCCATGAAACAGGAACTTTATCTAAGGTTTTAGATTGCATTGCTTTTAATAAGGGAAATATATTAACAATAAGTCAAGATATACCTATAAACATGGCTGCAAATGTCACTATAACACTTGACATAGCTAATGTAAAAAAAGATTTAAAACATTTAGTGAATACTTTAAGAGCACTACCTAATGTAATTAGTGTTAAGGTATTGGCAATGGAATAAGGAGGACATTAATTTATGAATAAGAAATTTTATAAAAATAATAGAAATAAGGTTCTAAGTAAAATTAAAGATAATTCTTTATTAATATTATTTGCTGGAAATGCTCCCAAAAAAACTGCTGATGAAAAATATCAATTTACACCAAATAGAAATTTTTATTATTTAACAGGAATAGACGAAGAAAAGCATATTTTAGTCTTATCAAAATTTGGTGGTAAGATAAAAGAATATTTATTTATAAAAGAAGTTGACCCTATTATAGAAAAATGGGAAGGAAGAACTATAAGAAAAGAAGAAGTACTTGAAATTTGTGATATAGAAGATGTTAGATATTTAGGTGAATTTAATAATTTTATAGATAAGATAATTTCAGTTAATGAAGAGATAAATATCTATTTAGACCTAGAAAAGGAAAATAATTCATATAAGTATGCACATGAAATTAAGGATAAGTATTACAACTTAAATATAAAAAATGCCTTTAAACTTATAGGTGATTTAAGACTTATAAAAAGTGAAGAAGAAATTGAAAGAATTAGAAAAGCTATAGAAATTACAATAGAAGGTATAGAAATATTGATGAAAAATTCTAAATCTGGAATTAAGGAATATGAATTAGAAGCATATTTTGATTTTATATGTAAGAAAAATGGAGTAAAGGATTTTGCTTTTAAGACTATTGCAGCTGCTGGTAAAAATGCAACAATACTACATTATGTAGCTAATGATTCAGAATTAAATGATGGAGATTTAATATTATTTGATTTAGGAGCTCAGTATAAATATTATAATGGAGATATATCAAGGACATTCCCAGTCAATGGTAAATTTACAGAAAGGCAAAAAGAAGTATATAATGCGGTCCTTAGAGTAAATGAAAAAGTTATTAAAGAAATGAAACCTGGCGTAAGTTTTCTAGATTTAAATAGTAAAGCAAGAGAATGGATTGCCGAAGAATGTATTTCACTTGGCTTAATAACAAATAAGGATGAAGTTTCAAAGTTTTACTATCACAGTATAGGTCACAGTTTAGGAATGGATACACATGATATAGAATTAGAAAATAGAGATGTTATATTCGAAGCTGGTATGGTATATACTGTTGAACCAGGAATATATATAGAAGCAGAGAATATAGGAATAAGAATAGAAGATGATATTCTTATTACTGAGAATGGTAATGAAGTATTAACTAAAGATATGATTAAGACTATAGAAGAAATAGAAACATTTATGGAAACAAGATAAAATAATATATTATAGGTTAATGGTTGCTTTAGTTAGTTAATGATTATATAATATTTGTATAAAATAAATATAAATAAAGACAAGGGTAGAGGAGCGATACTTAAAAGTACTATTAATGAGGTAAGCACTGAGATTTAGTAGGAAAGGAATTATCGCCGAAGTGTATGATTGATGCTTTAAAGTCATGTTACTGGGGTTACATAAAATATGTGTAACACTGTCACAAATTTTATTATTGTGATGAGCTATCGCTTGAGGAAGTTTACTTTTTTGAATTTAAGTATATTAGAGCCTTGAGTGAAACTCAAGGTTCTTTTTAGCTATGCCCTTTAATTATTTACTTAAACATTGAAGGAGAAAAATATGAATAATAAAAGAAACTTAAAAATATTATTGATTACAATAGTATTAACATTACAATCAACATCTATGGTTTTTGCAACAGAAGTAGATACAGCTACATCTAATGCTAATCATTATGGATTCTTAACTTTAATACCACCTGTTATTGCAATAGTCTTAGCCTTTTTAACGAAGAATGTTATTATATCTTTATTCATAGGAACACTATCAGGTGCTTTCTTAGTACAGTTGGTAGATAAATCTTTTTTTACTGCTGTTATTCATTCTTTTTTAGATTTAGTATCTAGATCTTTAAATTCCCTAGCAGATCCTTGGAATGCAGGAATAATACTACAAGTCTTAGTAATAGGTGGTGTTATTCACTTAGTTGCTAAAATGGGAGGTGCTAAAGCTGTTGCAGAAGCATTAGCAAAAAAGGCTAAAACTGCAAGGAGTACTCAAGTGGTAACTCTTTTATTAGGGATAGCTGTGTTTTTTGACGACTACGCTAATTCATTAATTGTTGGACCTATTATGAAACCAGTTGCAGATAAAATGAAAATATCAAGAGAAAGATTAGCTTTTATAATAGATGCAACAGCAGCACCTATTGCAGGATTAGCAATTGTATCTACTTGGATAGGATTAGAAGTTGGATTAATAAAGGATGCTTTTTTAAATGGTATAGGGAAAGAAGTTGATGCGTTTGGAATCTTCTTACAGACTATACCTTATAGATTTTACAATATATTAATATTAGTTTTTGTATTTATCACTTCAATATTATTAAAAGAGTTTGGACCAATGTATAAAGCAGAAGTAGCTGCAAGAAGAAGAAGTTTAAATTCTGAGAATGATAGTGAGGTTGCAGTGGATTCTAATATGGATCATGATGATCTTGAACCAAAGGAAGGGGTAAAGTTAAGTATATGGAATGCAATAATTCCTATAGGAGTATTAGTTGTTACAGCTTTAATCTGTTTTTACTTTAGTGGATACTCTGCAATAATGGGTGGAGAAGATAGTGCTCTTCAGCAAATAATGAATAACTCACCATTATCATTTAAAGCTATACAAGAGGCGTTTAGTGCATCGGATGCATCAATAGCATTATTTCAATCAGCTTTAATAGCAAGTATTGTATCTATAATAATGGGAGTATGTAAGAAAATATTTACTATTTCAGAAGCTATAGATACATGGATAGATGGTATGAAACCTCTACTAATAACAGGCGTAATATTATTATTAGCATGGTCATTAAGCTCTGTAATAAAGGATTTAGGAACAGCTAAATATTTAGTTTCATTACTCTCAGGTTCATTACCTAACTTTTTACTTCCAAGCTTAATATTTATATTAGGTGCAGTTATTTCATTTGCTACAGGAACTGCATATGGAACTATGGGAATATTAATGCCTTTAGCAATACCATTAGCGTATTCTATGAATCCGGATATGAGTTACGTGATTGTTAGTACAAGTGCTGTATTAACAGGTGCTATTTTTGGGGATCATTGTTCGCCAATATCAGATACAACAATACTTTCATCAATGGGATCCGGATGCAATCATATCGCTCATGTAAATACTCAAATATGGTACTCACTGTTTATAGCAGTAATAACTATTTTGTTTGGATATATCCCAGCAGGGTTTGGGATAAAATGGTATATAATACTTCCAATAGCCATAATAGTGGTTTACTTAGGAATCCAAGTCTTAGGTAAAAAAGTTGAGGAATCAGTGTAAATAAGTTTTATAAAATAAAAAGGAGGTTTTGCAAGTAGATATACTTGTAAAACTTCCTAAATTTTTGTGCTATTATTTAAGCTGTCCTCCATGAAAATAAAGTTTAAATATTTGTGTTCCTTTATGATATATTGATTCAACCCCATTAAAAGAAGATATATCACCATCCCAAGTACATTCATAAACAAAATCTTCATCTTCAAAATGGTTAGGTCCTCTAAATGGAGAATCATCAGATACTTTCTTTAAAGCATCTTTTAAGAATTTACTAAATCCAGAAGGAGTTTCTTTAACAAGAACTTGTCCTTTATAATTCATCCCCCAACAAACCTTTTCATTATTCCAAACCAATTCTTCACCTATAAAGTCTCTGTTTCCAACATAACTATCAAGATAATAATAATTAAATTTTTTGTAGGCATAGTCCTTAGAATTTGGTCTAGAAGATTCTTCTTTTTTTGCTCCTGAAGCATATGTATTTTTTTTAGCCTCTACAATAAAGCTCTTAAATTTAGATAGGTCTCCCATATAAGCCTTCCCCCTTTGTATACGTTACATAAATTATATACGAAAAACTTAATCGAATCAATAAATTTTCAGAAAATACAATATATTAAGAATTTTCGTTTTAAAGATATAATCTAAGCATAAAATTAGATTATACTAATTATGTAGATTATTAAGTAAAACATATATATAATATTGAGTATAAAAATAAAGAAGTGGTAAAGGATAATTTATCATTTTAATTAGGGGGCACTAATGTGAGTAATTTAGAAAAAATTAGAAATGTTATGAAAAAAAATAATATAAATTATTATATTATTCCAAGTAGTGATTCACATCAAAGTGAATATGTAGCAGATTATTTTAAAGGAAGAGAATTTGTATCAGGATTTACCGGATCAGCAGGAACTTTATTAATAGGAGATGAAGACGCTTATTTATGGACTGATGGAAGATATTTTATTCAAGCTGAGAAAGAACTTAGAGGAACGGGAATTTCACTTATGAAGATGAGAACTTCAGGATATCCAACTATTGAGGAGTGGATTAAGCAAAATATTAAAGAAGAAGAGACTTTGGGGTTTGATGGAAAGCTATTTTCTGTTAATCAATATAAAAGTTTTTTACATATAGCTAATGAAAACAAGTTCAAATTAAATATGAATTATGATTTATTAGAGGAATTTTGGGTGACTAGAAGTGAACTACCTAAAAATGAAATATTTATACATGAAGAAATATATTCTGGTAAATCTGCTTTGGAAAAATTAAGTGAAGTTAGATACCATATGAAAGAAAAAAAAGCTGCAAATTATATAATATCATCATTAGACGATATAGCATGGCTATGTAACATAAGAGGAAACGATATAAAGTTCAATCCTGTTGCTCTTGCATATGTAATTATTACTGAAAAGGATGCAAATCTATATATAAATAATAATAAGGTAAATAATGAGACAAAGATCAAATTAAATAGCCAAGGTATTAACATATATGAATACGATGAGATAGAGGAGCACGTCAAATTAATAAATGAAGCTACTATAATAGATGCAAATAAGCTAAATGCTAAAATATATTCATTATTAAATAAAGATATAAGTATAATAGATGAAGTTAATATAACAACAAAACTAAAAGCAGTTAAAAATGGCACTGAAATTTCTAACATAGAAAAATCTCAAATCAGAGATGGAATAGCTATGGTTAGATTTATTAAATGGCTAAAAGAGTCAATAGAAAAAGAAAAAATAACCGAAATATCAGCAAGTAATAAGTTAACAGGTTTTAGATCAATAGGTGAAAATTATAAAGGTGATAGCTTTAACACTATAGCTGGATATAAGGACCATGCAGCAATGATGCATTATTCAGCAACAGAGGCAACAGATTATGAATTAAAAGCAGAAGGAATGTTTCTTGTAGATTCAGGAGCTCAATATCTTGATGGAACAACAGATATAACAAGAACTTTTGTTTTAGGAAAGCTAACTTCTGAAGAAAAAAGAGATTTTACTCTTGTGCTGAAAGGACATATAGCTTTAGCAACAGCGAAATTCTTAAAGGGAACAACAGGAATGAATTTGGATATATTAGCAAGAAGACCTCTTTGGAATTATAGAATTGACTATAAGTGTGGAACTGGCCATGGCGTAGGATATTTTTTAAATGTCCATGAAGGGCCTCAAGGAATAAGGCCAGAAGGAAATACTACACCTTTAGAAAAAGGTATGATAATAACCAATGAACCAGGAGTTTACAAGGAAGGAAAACATGGAATAAGAATAGAAAATACGCTTTTGGTGGTAGAAGATATGAAGTCTGAAGAATTTGGAGAGTTTTATAAGTTTAATACAATATCATATTGTCCAATAGATTTAAATGGCATAGATATATATATGCTCACAAATGAAGAAAGAGAGTGGTTAAACAATTATCATAAAACTGTATTTGAGAAATTAAGTCCATATTTAAACGAAGAAGAAATTAAGTTCTTAGAAAGTGAAACTAGAGAGATTTAGTTTTATTTATTCATCTATTTCTTCAGTTTTTTCTTCTGGAGGATTTATATATCTATTTATTAATATGCCTATAATAACACCTATAGCTGTTTCACCCGTCCTTCTTATAGAATACATAACAGGATTAGCAACAGCAGAATCTACCAGAATGCTTAAAACAACTATTGATGCAATGACACAAGCAGCAGGTTTTTTTATTGCATTACAAATATAAATAATTAAACAAACATTTACTGCTGATATAATTGTAGAAAATGAATGTAAATTGAATTTATTTATAGCAAGTAGCATAATAATACCAAGAAGTCCACCAAGGAAAGTACCAATTAATCTGTTGATTCCAGTTTGGACTGAATTTTCTATGGTACTTTGCATACATATAATTGCCGCAATTGGCGGATTTAAGGCACCTGGAAATAATAACAAGCATATTAAAACAGCGATACCAGTTTTAATATTTCTAGAGCCTATATTAGGCACATTTAAATTAGTCATACTTAAACACCTCCATATAGAAATATTATATCATATAAATTTACTTAAATATAATATATGACATATTTGGGAAATAAGTATATAATTTATTATAAATAAAAAGATAAAGAGTTAGGATAGTGTAATATGAATTTTTGGATTTATTTAATATTGATAGAATTAATACCAATAGCATTATTTGTTATAGGTGGAATTTATGAAACTAAATCTACAAATTATCCAGATACTAAGATAGGATATAAAACTGAATACTCAATTAAAGATAAGTTTTCTTGGGAATATTCAAATAAAGTAGCAGCTAAACTTTATGGAACAGTAGGAACAATATTATTTATAATTAATGCAATAATATTATTTATAATAGGAGAAAAGTCGTTTAATTTCTTATTATTAGTTAATTTATTTATGGTTATTTTAGATAAATTAATGATAGATAAATTACTAAAGAAAAAATTTGAAAAAAGATGATATGATAAAAATAATTGACAGTAAAATTAATATAGAATATCATAATAATAAATAAAGAATGCAATGAAAAGAAGAGTAATAAAGAATTAAAGTCAAAAGAGAGCTAGGACAGGTGAAAGCTAGCGACAATAATCTTTATGAAGATGGCCTTTGAGCAGATTTCTTGAGCTATTTAAGTTAGAGAAGTACGGGAGCAACCGTTATATTGCAAGGTGAAAAAATATTCACCTACTAAGGTATTTATCGTAAGATAAATATGAACTAGAGTGGTAACACGTATAATACGTCTCTATATAGGTTTTAATAAACTTATATAGAGATTTTTTTGTTCTTTAGCAAATTATAAAAAGTTTATCATGTAGATTAGCTATTTATAATTTCTTCCGTTAGTTGACGAAAGGTCATATGTAAGTTTATGGTGACCTGGAGTGGAATGGCGGAATAAGAAAACTTAAGTATGACCTTTTTAAGTCTAGCAAAGTATAAAATTTTCATTTTTATAAATAGGAAACAATATTAAGGAGGAAAAAAGTATGTGTAAAAAGACATATTATATAACTACACCAATTTATTATCCATCAACTAAGCTTCATATTGGAAATACTTATACTACTGTAGCAGCAGATGCTTTAGCAAGATATAAGAGATTAACAGGGTATGATGTAATGTTCTTAACAGGAACCGATGAACATGGTCAAAAAATCCAAAGGATAGCAGAAGAGAAGGGCATAACGCCAAAGGATCATGTAGATGAAATAGTATCAGGAATAAAAGATCTATGGAAGATGATGAATATTAGCTATGATAAATTTATTAGAACAACTGATGGCTATCATATAAAAGCTGTTCAAGATATATTTAAAAAACTATATGATAAGGGTGATATATACAAATCATCATATGAGGGATTATATTGTACTCCATGTGAGTCTTTCTGGACAGAAACTCAATTAGTTAATGGAAATTGTCCAGATTGTGGTAGACCAGTAGAAAAATCAAAAGAAGAAGCTTACTTCTTTAAGATGAGTAATTATGCTAATAAGCTAATGGAGTATATAGAAGCTCATCCAGATTTTATACAACCAGAATCAAGAAAAAATGAAATGGTTAATAATTTCTTAAAGCCAGGGTTACAAGATCTTTGTGTTTCAAGAACAAGCTTTAATTGGGGAGTCCCTGTAACATTTGATGAAGGTCACGTTGTATATGTATGGATAGATGCACTTTCAAACTATATAACAGCTTTAGGCTATGGTAGTGATAATAAAGAGTTATATGAAAAATACTGGCCAGCAGATGTTCATCTAATAGGTAAAGATATTTTGAGATTCCATACTATTTATTGGCCAATTATGTTAATGGCATTAGATTTACCACTTCCAAAGCAAGTATTTGGTCATGGATGGTTGCTTGTTGATGGAGGTAAGATGTCTAAATCAAAAGGTAATGTAGTTGATCCAGTGACTTTGGTTGATCATTTCGGAGTAGACTCAGTTAGATATTACTTGCTTAGAGAAATTCCTTTTGGTTCAGATGGGTTATTTAATAATGAAATATTTATAAAGAAAATAAACTCGGATTTATGTAATGACTTAGGAAACTTACTATCAAGAACAGTAGCAATGATTGAAAAATATTTTGATGGAGTAATTCCAAATAATAATGTAAAAGAATCTATAGATGACGAATTAATAAGTTTAGCATTAGAAACTCCAAAGAAGGTTAATAAGGCTATAGATGATTTAAGAATTCCAGAAGCTTTAGAATATATATTTGATTTAATAGGTAGAGCTAATAAATATATAGATGAAACAACTCCTTGGATATTAGCTAAGGATGAAGCAAAGAGAGAAAGATTAGGGACAGTTTTATATAACTTAGTGGAAAGTTTAAGATTTGCATCAGTTTTATTATCTGCATTTTTACCTGATACAAGTGCCAAAATAAATATTCAGATAAATGCTTCTAATATTTCCTTTGAATCGTTAGCAACATTTAATGGAACAATAGTAGGAACAGGAGTGCAAAAAGGAGAAGCACTATTCCCAAGAATAGATGTTGATAAAAAGTTAGCAGAATTAGATGCATTAAGAGAAGCTCAATTATCAAATAATAGTAAAGAGGAAAAAAGAGAGATAACTCCAATTAAAGAAGAAATAACTATAGAAGACTTTGAAAAAATAGATTTAAGAGTAGTAAAAGTAGTAGCTTGTGAACCAATAAAGAAAGCTAAGAAATTATTAAAATTAACTGTTGATTTAAATGGAGAAGAAAGACAAGTGGTTTCAGGAATAGCACAATACTATAAGCCAGAAGAACTAGTTGGCAAATATGTAGTATTAGTAGCAAACTTAAAACCAGTAACACTAAGAGGAGAATTATCACAAGGAATGATTTTAGCAGCATCAACTGATGATGATAGTTTACTAAAGGTAGTAAATCCAGGAGAGCTACAAACAGGCAGCGTAGTAAGATAGATTGAAAATTAAGAGTGAAGAATGTAAAATTGAGGAAATAATTCAGCTTTGCCGAATTATACAAATATAAGACTCAGCCTAAGCTGAGTCTTCTCTTTAATTCTACATTTTTAATTTTACATTCTTAATTCAAACAAGGGGGTTTTTATGAATATAATAGTAGGAAATGCATGGCCTTATGCAAATGGACCATTACATCTAGGAAGAATAGCAGTATTGCTTCCTGGGGATATAATTGCAAGATATCATAGACTTATGGGTGATGAAGTCATATTTTTATCTGGAACTGACTGTCATGGTACACCAGTAACTATGAAGGCTAAGGAAGAAGGGATAACTCCTTTAGAAGCAACAATAAAGTACCATAATGAATTTAAAGAATGTTTTGAAAAGTTAGGTTTTTCATTTAATATATTTGCAAAGACTCATTCAGAGTATCACGAAGAAAGGGTTAAGAAATTTATACTTGAGTTATATAATAAGGGATATATATATGAAAAAGAAATTGAACAAACTTATTGTGAAAGCTGCAATGAATTCTTATCAGATAGATATATAGAAGGAAAGTGTCCACATTGTGGAGAAATAGTGTCTGGAGATGAATGTGAAAATTGTTCCGAAATAATTGAAGCAGAAGATCTTTTAGATAAAAGGTGCAAACTTTGTGGAAATGAAACAGTAGTCAAAAAAACAAAACACTTATTTTTCTCTCTCTCAAGTTTTGAAAATGATGTTAGAAGACTTTTAATTCGACAAAAGGGTTGGAGAGAAAATGCTGAAAAAATAGTAAAAAGGTATTTAGATGAAGGGTTAAGAGATAGGGCAGTTACAAGAGATTTTAATTGGGGAGTAGATGTACCTTTAGAAGGATACGAAGATAAAAAAATATTCGTTTGGATTGAGGCAGTTATGGGATATTTAACTGCAAGTATGAAGTGCTTGGAAGAAAAAAATGAAGATTGGAAAGAGTATTGGCAGGGAGATGATTCAAGAGTTTATTTTGTTCATGGTAAAGACAATATCCCTTTTCATACAGTAATATTTCCAGCTATTTTAGCAGGACTAGGAATAAAAAATCCTAATTTAAGAGTTATATCCAGTGAATATATGAAGTTAGAAGGAAAAAATTTCTCAGCAGTGAAAAATTGGGCTATATGGGCAGACTATATAGTTGATAATTATAATGTAGATGAGTTTAGATATTATTTGGCTTTAAATTCTCCAGAAGTAAAGGATACAGACTTCGTTTGGAGAGATTTCATAAATATAGTAAATAGAGATTTAGTAAATTCATTAGAAGGTTTTGTTAAGAAAATAATGGATTTTATAAATAAGTACTACCAGTCAGAGATACCAGTAGGAATTACATCAGATAACTTTAGAAATGAAATACTTAACTTATATTTTGAAGTAGGAGATAGTATAGAGGAAGGTAAATTTAAAGTTGCAATTTTAGATATAATGAATTTTATAAAAAAGATGAATAAGTCTTTTGATGAAGAGTATCAATCTATATACTCAGAGGTAAAGAGAAAAGGAAATAAAAATAAAGTATATGAGTATATTCAAGCAATTGTAAATATATCAAATTTATTAGAGCCATTTATGCCATATACTTGTAAAAAAATAAGATTTTCATTAAGTCTACATGAACCTATTTGGAGTTATTCAGAAAAGAAATCTGGTAAGGTTTCAGATTTAGAGAATCTATTTAGTAAGATTGATAGAAAGAGAGCTTCAGAAGAAGTAAAGAGATTAAAAGAAGAAAGAAATTAATTTAATAAAGGAAAAACCCTAGATTAAATCACTTTGGGGAATAATTTAATCTAGGGACCATTAGATGGTTTTAGGGGTAAATAATAATGCTTTAACTACTTTACAAGTATTATAATACAGTAATAATATGACAATACCGTGACAAAAATATAAAAAAATTGTGAATACTCATTAAGGTATAGATTTTAACAAGAATTTAACATTTCATCTATATTTACAATTCCATAGATTAATTGTATATTAAGTTTGGTAATTAATAAATTTAATATATAAATTATAGATTTATAAGGAGAGATTCTATGGATAAGTTTGCTATTTTTACAGGTTTGCTAGGGGGATTAGGACTATTTCTATATGGAATGAAGCTTATGGGGGATGGTCTAGAAAATGCTGCTGGTGAAGGCTTAAAATCTATATTAGAGAAATTAACAAGCAATAAGTACATAGGGGTATTAGTTGGAGCAGCAGTTACAGCAATAATACAAAGTTCAAGTGCAACCACTGTGATGGTTGTTAGTTTTGTGAATGCAGGATTAATGAATTTACTTCAAGCTGCAGGAGTAATAATGGGAGCTAATATAGGAACAACTATTACAGCTCAAATGGTATCATTCAAGCTAGATGCAATTGCACCAATATTTATAGGTGTAGGAGCGATAATATTGCTTGTAGCTAAAAAGAAGAGAGTCAGAGATATAGCTAGCATAGCTTTAGGTTTTGGAATTCTGTTTATGGGAATGGGGGTAATGTCTGATGCAATGAAGCCTATAGCAGAGGCAAGCTGGTTTAGAGAGTTTGTAATAGTAGTTGCAGATAATAGCATATTAGGGCTACTTGCAGGACTTGGAATGACTGCTATTGTTCAAAGTTCATCAGCAACTACAGGTATATTAGTTGCATTAGCAACAACTGGAGCAATAGATATGCATTTAGCATTTCCAGTAATATTAGGTTGCAACATAGGGACATGTGTTACTGCAATATTAGCTTCATTAGGAGCAAATAGAACTGCAAAAAAAGCAGCAATAATACATTTATTATTTAATACAATAGGAGCATTAATTTTCTTACCATTTATAAGTCCATTTATAAGATTAGTAGAATCAACTAATCCAGCAAGTGTTGCAAGACAAGTTGCAAATGCGCATACTATATTTAATGTTACAGTTACTGTAATATTATTACCGTTATCAGCGTATTTAGTTAAAATAGTTAATAGAATACTTCCAGGAGATACTGAAATAGAAAAAGAAGGTGCTATTTATTTGGATAAAAGTTTATTAGAAACTCCAGTGGTAGCAAATGGCCAAGTTTTCAAAGAAACTTTAAGAATGGCTACAAAAGCAAAAGAAAATGTAGCATTAGCTATGGAAGCATTTACAAATAGTAATATGGAGTCGGCTGATAAAGTATATAAAAATGAGAAAATAATAAATGCACTAGAAAAAGATATTACAGATTATTTAGTTGAGTTATCTCAATTAGATTTGCCTGAAGAAGACATTAAACTATTTAGTTCAACATATCATGTAATTAATGATATAGAAAGAATCGGAGATCATGCAGAAAATATAGCTGATTTAGCAGTAGAAAAAATAAATAAAAACATACATCTTGGAAGCAGTGCCAAAGAAGAATTAACAATTATTTTTGGGAAAACTATGAAAGCCATGGAAATTGCTATCGAAAGCTATAATAACAAAAAAATAATGGCACCAATTGAAATAGAGCAAATAGAAGATGAAATAGACGAGCTAGAAAAGGAATTTAGGGAAAATAATATAAAGAGATTAAATGAAAAGTCTTGTTCAGCTGCATCGAGTGTAATCTTCTTAGACTTATTAAGCAACTTAGAAAGAATAGGAGATCACGCAAATAATATCGGAAATTCAGGAAAAAAGAATAAAAAATAAAATTTGATAATAAAAAACTTAAGTCCATCTACTTTAAGAAATCATAAGTAGGTGGGCTTTTATCTAAGTTCAGTTATAACTGCATTTAAATTTTCATTCTCCATTATTTTGCTTTGAAAATTTCCACTTATGGTATAATACTTATAATAAATTATATATACGATGGAGGAATTGAAATGGAGAATAAATATGTGATATTTGATACTCATGCACATTATGATGATGAAGCATTTGATGAAGATAGAGAAATTATTTTTAAGCAAATTAAAGATAATGGGGTTATAGGAATATTAAATTGTGCATCAAGCTACAAGAGTATAGAAAAAACAAATAAATTAACAATAGAAAATGACTTTATATATGGAGCACTAGGAATACATCCGGAGAATGCAGATGAATTTAATAATAATGTGGAAATAGAAATTATTAATTTAATTGAAAAGAATAGAAAAATAATTGCAATAGGGGAAATAGGTTTAGACTATTATTGGGATGAAAATCCGTCAAAAGATATACAAAAGCAAGTGTTTAGACAACAAATGAGGTTAGCAGAGAAATTAAAATTACCAGTTATTATACATGACAGAGACGCTCATGGAGATACCTTAGAGATTATGAAGGAGTTTCCAAATGTAAATGGTATAGTTCATTGTTTTTCTGGAAGTGTTGAATTTGCAATGGAATGTATAAAACTTGGATACTATATAGGGATAACTGGAGTAGTTACTTTTAAGAATGCTAAAAAGATAGTAGAGGTAGTAAAGTATGTCCCACTTGAAAAATTGTTAGTGGAAACAGATTGTCCATATATGGCTCCTGTGCCAAATCGAGGAAAGAGGAATAAATCAGACTATATAGCTTATATAATAGAACAAATTGCTTTAATTAAGGAATTGGAGCCGAAAGAAGTAAATTTAGCTGTAAATGCTAATTTTAAAAGGTTGATTGAAAATAATATATAAAGTACAATTAAAAAGTAACAATTTCAAAAATTTAACAATAACAAATATTTATTAATATATAAGATGAACCGTTTAAAGAACGAATCTACTTTAGAAGAATTATAAACTGCAAACTTGCTATTATTTATAAATTATATTTTAAGTATGCATATGATGCATTTATCCGCAGTTTTATTAATGCGAGAGGTCTTAAATTTGACAAAAGCGCTTAATTCCATTATAATTCAAAAGACGCTCTTGCCAAGGGAGGTAAAGTAGATGGTAGAAAAATGTAAAAAATATCTAAAAAATAATTTTTCTAACGGTCCAAAGGCAAAAATACTGATAGGAACAATAGCAGTTGCTATTATTTTATCAGCGACGTTCATAAATATGCGAAAGACAATAACAATGAAGATAGACGATAAAGAAGAGACTTTTGTCACATATAAAGGGACTGTTGAAGATGTGTTGAATTCTAAGGGAGTAGAGGTTAGTCCTAAGGATAAAATTCAACCAGCTTTAAATAGCAAGGTATCTGAAGGAGATACAATATCTATTAAGAGAGCTGTTTCAATAGAATTAACTGTAGGAGATAAACAAATAGAAGTTTACACTGCAGAAGATACTATTGAAGAAATGCTAGAAGTAGAAAAGGAAGAACTTAAGAATCAAGGGATTGAATTTAATGAAGGATTAGATGAAATAACTCCTACATTAAATACAGAAATTACATCTGATTTAAAAGTTAACCTTGTTAAGGTTGAGGTAAAAAAAGAATTAGCTAAAGAAGCTATAGATTTTGATGTAGTAGTTGAATCTGACTCTAACCTTGATAGTGGACTAGAAGAAATAAGACAAGATGGAGCTTCAGGAGAAAAGGAAGTTACTTATGAAATAGTTTACAAAAATGGTAAGGAATTTTCTAAATCTATGAAAAGCTCAAAAGTATTAGCAGAACCAGTTAACAAAATAGTTGTACAAGGAACAAGGAAGACCCTTGCAAGTAGAGATGGACAGCTATTAAATTATAAGAGCGTAATATATTGTGAATCTACAGCATATAGCGGAGGCGGAACTACTGCAACAGGAAGTGTACCGGTTAGAGATCCTAATGGTATAAGTACAATAGCAGTTGATCCAAGAGTTATTCCTCTAGGAAGCTTAGTATATGTAGAAGGATATGGCAGGGCTGTAGCTGCAGATACTGGTGGAGCTATACAAGGGAATATTGTTGATGTATATGTTAATTCTCAAGAAGAAGCGTATACTAGCTGGGGAAGGAAATATAACGTTGCTGTTTATATTTTAGCTTATCCAGGAGAATGGTAAAATAAAAAGGCATAGCTTCTCAAGCTGTGCCTTTTTATTTGATAATTAATAATGGATAATTATTGATGAAATTAAGATTAAGCTTAATTTCTATATTAACTATAAATTGTTAATCGTTAATTTGAATTGAGTTTGACATAATAAGTATATAAGGATAAATTAATATTTAGATGTAAAAGATAAAGGGATTTCTTAATTAATAGAAAGGAAGTTATATTTTGATTAAAGAAGTTATAGTTGTTGAAGGAAGAGATGATATAACCGCTGTAAAACAAGCTGTAGATGCCGAAGTTATAGCTGTAGGAGGATTTGGAATAAATGCTAGAGTTATAGAAAGGATAAAAGAAGCACAAAGAAGAAAAGGGGTAATAGTATTAACAGATCCTGATTTTGCTGGAGAAAAGATAAGAAGTATAATTGCAAAAAGGGTAAAAGGAATAAAACATGCATATATAGCTCAAGAAGACGGAATAAAAGGTGATGATATAGGAGTTGAAAATGCATCTCCAGGAGTAATTATAGAAGCTTTAAATAGAGCAAAGATATCAGAAGAAATAATTGAAGAAATATATACTTCAGAAGATATGTTTCATTTCAAACTTACAGGAGATGTTGATTCAAAGAAAAGAAGAATCATTCTAGGAAAAGAATTAGGTATTGGATACGGAAATTCCAATCAAATGTTAAGTAGATTAAATAAATATTCTATAACAAAAGAAGAATTTATTACTGCTATAGAAAAAATAGAAAAACTTTTAGAGGTGAAGGAATAATGGAAATACATGATATAAAAACAGCAGAGCTAGTTAAGAAATATAATTTTAAATTTTCTAAAAGCTTAGGCCAAAATTTCTTAATAGATGATTCAGTTCCAAAAGATATTGTAGCCGGAGCTGAAGTGAATGAAGATGACCTAGTAATAGAAATAGGTCCAGGAGTAGGAACATTAACAGCTCAATTATTAAATAAAGCTAAAAAAGTAGTTGCAATAGAATTAGATAGTGATCTTATACCTATTTTAAATAAAGAGATAGGTGATAATCCTAAATTTACATTAATACATAATGATGCTTTAAAAGTTAATTTTAATGAAATAATAGGAGATGAAGAAAGTGTAAAGTTAGTAGCTAATTTACCTTATTATGTTACAACTCCTATAATACTAAAACTACTAAAGGAAGATTATAAATTTAAATCTTTAACTATAATGATACAAAAGGAAGTAGCGGAAAGAATTAATGCAGAACCAGGAAATAAAGATTATGGTTCACTTTCATTATTAGTTCAATATTATTGTGATACCAAGATAGTACGAAAAGTAGCACCGCAATGCTTTATACCAAGACCTAAGGTAGATTCAATAGTGATAAGATTAGATAGACTTACAGAACCAAAAGTAAGCGTTAAAAGTGAAAAGTTATTTTTTGATATAATAAGAAGTTCATTTAACATGAGAAGAAAAACCCTTTGGAATGGTGTGAAAAATATTGGATTAGGCAAAGAAAAGTTGGAACTAGCCTTTAATGAAGCAAATATAGATCCAAAAAGAAGAGGAGAAACATTATCTATACAAGAGTTTGCAGTTTTATCAGACAAAATTTATGAAAAAATGTAATAAACTAATAGGTGGTTTTATTCAGTTTGAAATTCACAGTTATTCAAGTTAAAAGTAACAGGGATTAGGGAACAGGGAATAAGTAACAGCGAGTATATAGTAATTCAATTTTGTGGAGAAAAATTAAACTGGTGTAGAACTTAAAGCATACACTATTAACCATTCACTAGAAAATTGCTTTGCAATTTATTTAACCTCGTGAGAAATTTGGTGTAATATCAAATAATCTCACGAGTTTTATTTTTAACATATTTAGATATATTAAGCATATAATGTATTGAATTAATGTAAAGTGGAGGTTCTAAAGGTTTGTCACAGTTAAATAAATTGTATAGAAATTTTATTATTTTACAAGAAGATGAAAGAGGCTATTCTAGTTCTAATGACAAAACCTTATCAGGATATTCAAAGATAGAAGCTAAGGGGGATACTTGCAAAATTTCCTTTTATGCTCAAAATCTAAGAAATGATGGTGATGATTATTGTATTATGGCTATATGCAATAAGAAAGACACTAAGAAGATGCTAGACTTAGGAAAAATCACCGTATCAGATGGGGGAAAGGCTGAAATAACAAAGGAATACTCTGTAGATGATATAGCAGGATTAGGGATATCTTATGACAAGATTTCAGGAGCTGCAATAGCACAAATGAAAAATGAAATTCCTATAATTATTATGTGTGGATTTATAAATGGTGAGCAACCAAGTGATAATTGGAAAAACTACAAAATAATTAAATCTACTAGTGATAAATCAAAGGATAAAGTTGAGTATTTCAAAAAAGAAGATAAAATGAAAAAAGATTATGACAAAAAGAAAGAATCTGATAAGAAAAAGGAATCTGACAAGAAAAAAGATGATGATAAAAAGTACTACGACAAAAAGAAGGATGAAGAAAAAAATAAAGATGAAAAGAATTGTAAGTGTTCAGAACATAGAGAAGAAGAACTGAGAAGTGATGAAAGACCTATAATAGATGTTGAACCAATAGATGTTGAAGAAGAAGATGTAGAAACAATTTCAGAAGGTAAAGCTAATTCTAAAAATAATATTAATGATAAGGATAATCCATTTACTAATTTAAATGGAGCAAATACGCCTCAAAATCCTTTTGTTAATAATTCAGGAGAATTTAATTACTATGATTCAAATTCATTAAATAGAGGAAGTAAAAAGAATAAGTTTGATGAATATGAAGAGGAAATAGAAAAGAAATCGGATATATTCTCTATAAAAGGAAGTGTTGGAGAATATTTTGAAGGAATCGCCAATGGATTTGAACATTGCAGAAATGAATATAGGGAAATAAAATATTGTAAATGGTATAAGATACCTGTTCATGATTTACATGAAATGTGTAATATGTCAAATTACAATAGATATACAGTAGCATACTATCCAATGCTTAATTATTATCCATATATAAGAAATCATGGACATTTTATGCTAGGATATAAATGCGATAAAGACGGAAATTTAAGATATATAGTTTATGGAATTCCGGGAAGAAAAAATAGGGATGAACAACCGTATGAAGGAAAAACTGGATTTGTAACTTGGATTAACAATGAAACTAGGGATGGAGTAGGATGTTGGTTAATGTTCTATGATTTTAGAAATTCAACTGTTGTTGTACCTATGAAATAAAGTGCAGCAATAAAATGTACTTATAACCCTAATGAGTATATGAGATGAATAAGAAAAAAATCTATATAATAACCCTACTGGTAATCCTAATGTTTATTATAGTTTGTATGAAAAGTCTATTTATGCAAGATATAAAAAAAGTTGCAATTTCAAATAATAATATAGAAAAATTTGATGAATATTTATTGGGAGAGGGAGAATATAAGGTTTCACTGCCAGAAGGATGGGAAATAGATAAAAGGATAGAAAGCTTTAATAGTGATATCAATATTAATTTTAGTGATAATAATAATATTGAAGGCAATATTTCTATAGTAAAAGGAAATATAGAGGATATTTCTAATAGTATCACTAATAATAAAGAGAATATTAAAATAATAGAAGATAATTATATATGGCATATAATAAATGTAATAAATAATAAAACTATTAATAAATATTATCTTAGAAGTTACTCAGAGGGAAAAGTTCTTGTAATTAAGTATTCCTATATAAAAGGAAAAGAAAAAAATAGTATTAATGTAGTTTTTGATAGCATATCAATGAGCTTTAAGTAATGCTTTAAAAAATTTGCTATTGAAGAATTAAAGTATTATAATTTATTTATAATTAGGAGAAGCTAATGCTTCTCCTAATTAACTATTGAGCATTGTAGGGGAAATATTGACTTTTTAATAGAGGGGAAGGATACAATTGAAAAAGCCAATAAAAAATATAATAACTATATTAGTAATAATATTATCTTTTAACTTAACATCTTGTACATTAATTGATAATGTAAAAGGTAAATTTAAAAAAGATAATGGATATTTTGATTATTTACTAAGTGGTAAGGTTGATGTTATAAGCATACAAAGTGTTAGAGATAAGTCTTTTAAATTTCTTGTTACAGATGAAAAAGCCATACAAAATATGCATGAACTTTTATCCAAAGCAAAAGTAAGTGAAAAAAAATCAGATTTACAGCCGGATTATATATTTGAAATAAAAATGGGGAGCGAAGTTAAACAATTCAACTATATAGTTGGAGCATATGAAGGTAATTTCTATGATGAAAATGAGAACTTTACAGTATCTAAGAGATTGGATGAAAGTATAATTCAAAATTTATCAATAATAAGAAAACCTAGAGACTTTGAATACATATATTATGATTCTATACTGAATGTTATGAGCTTGAAGAAAGAAGTTCTTAATAATGGGAACAATAAAATTGGTATTGACGTAGAAAGTGATATAGATTGCCTTAAGTATATATTTTCTACGGATCTAGAAGATTTTTTATCAAGGGCTAGAAAGATAACTTCTAATGTTGAAATTGTCAAAAATAATGAAGAAGATTTTGATATTATTATAAAAGTAAAAAATAGAGGACATAACACAACTGTTTATAAAAGCAATATAACTGTTGAAGATAAAAAGAATAAGGTTGAATATTATTATTATATAGTTGGAGAAAATGAATTTAAGGAATGGAACATAGATATTTATACAAAAGATAATGTTCCAAAAGAAGTAGAAAAGAACTGGTAGGAGGTAATTAATATGTCAGGTTGTTCAACTTGTCCAAGTAAAAATAAATGTAGTTCTAAAGATACTGTTGGATCTCAAGGATGTGGTAAGTTATTACCTAAGTATGGAACAATAAAAAATGTTATTGGAATAATAAGCGGAAAAGGTGGAGTTGGTAAATCTACTGTTACTGGTATATTAGCTAGTACATTAAGAAAAAAAGGATATAAGGTTGGTGTACTTGATGCGGATATAACAGGACCATCAATGCCAAGATTTTTTGGAATAAATGATAAAAGAGCTGTTATAGAGCCGATAGATGAAAATAACTTTAAATACAATCCAGTAGACTCTAAGGGTGGAGTAAAAGTATTGTCAATGAATCTATTAATACCTAAAGAAGATGATCCAGTTGTATGGAGAGGCCCTATAGTAACAAGTGTTTTAACTCAATTATTTACTGATACAGTTTGGGGAGAACTTGATTACTTATTAATAGATATGCCACCTGGAACATCAGATATAACATTAACAGTAATGCAAAGCTTTCCTATTACTGAGCTTATTATTGTTTCTACTCCACAAGATATGGTTTCTATGATAGTTAAAAAAGTGATAACTATGGCGGAAAAAATGCCTTTACAAATAAGAGGAGTAGTAGAAAATATGTCTTATATAGTGTGTCCAGGGTGTGATACAAAAATGAGGGTATTTAGTAAAAAGTCTGCAGAAGAGCATGCAGAATATCTAGGGCTACCCCTAATAGGAGAACTTCCTATTAATATTGATTTAACAGAAGCATTAGAACAAGGAATAGCAGAAGAATATGTAATAGATAATGATTTATACTCATTAATTTTTGAAGGGCTATATTAATAATAGAATACATAAAATCCATATTGGTGGTAATAATATTATTGAATTTAATAAAGAAAGGAAGAGACAATATGGAAGCTTATGTAGATAAAGATGCTTGTATTGGATGTGGATTATGTCCATCAATTTGTGAAGCAGTATTTGAAATGGATGATGATGGTAAGGCTATTGCAAAAAATCCTAATGTTCCTAGTAACGTAGAAGATGAGGCAAAGGATGCCGAAGCAAGTTGCCCAGTAAATGCAATTAGTATATCATAATAAAAAGATGCTTGAAAATTTCAAGCATCTTTTTTAAAAAAAATCAATTATTTTATCTTGATGTATCTTAGGTCTACTACTAGTATTATAACTTAGATTATTAGAGTCAATATTAACAACATAACCTATTCCTAAATAGTCATTTACTTGAGTGAGTGGTACCTTAACAATAGTATCATCTTCTAATGCGACAAATGCTTCAAAATAATTATAGTCTATAATTTTTCCCTTCAAAATAACACCACCTAAAAGTTAGTAATATTATTTTGTACAAAATTAAGAATATAATACTATGAAATATTAAACTATTTATATAAATCTTTATATATTATTTTAAAAACCTTTAAAGCTTCTTCGATTTTTGGTCTTAAAAGTCCTTTTCTAGCTTCATATTCTCTCTTACCTTTTGGAGTTAATGAATAAATTTTTTGAAACTTCTTTTGGGGATCATCCCATTGCCCAATAACATATTCTTCTTTTTCTAGCTTTTTTAAAAGAGGATATATGCCTCCTGTACTAGGAATCCAGAACCCATTAGTACGTTCACCTATCTTGGTGGCAATATCATTTCCGTTTGAAGGTGCTATACTAAGTATATGAAGAAGATATATAGGAAGTAGACCTTTTGTAAAAACTTGACCTACCGATTCTTTTTCTTTTTGAATTTTTTTTAGTTCAGCAAGTTTTCTTTTATATTCTTCGTGAAGTTTCTTTTCCTCTTCTTTTATATCCTCTATACTACTTAGATGAAGATTGTACTCATCCATATCAATAAACCTTTTGAATTGCTAGACCAAGTAATCCAGGGCCACCATGAACTCCTAAAGCTGGACTTATCTGAGACATATTAAGAGTAACTATATTTTTTAGGTCTTTTATAGATTCCATAAATTTCTTAGCTTCCTCTAAAGCTCCACCTTGAAGTACCCAAACTTTACAAGGACCTAAAGAGAGTTCATCTTTTAGTATGTTAGTAAGTTTTAATATAGATTGTTTTCTTCCTCTTGCCTTGCAAACAGTATAATAAACACCGTCATCATCAACAGAAACAACAGGTTTTAGATTTAACATTTCTCCTATGGTACCAGAAATTTTTCCTATTCTTCCACCTCTTTTTAAGTATTCCAAAGTATTTATTGTAAAATATCCACTAATGCTATCTCTTATTTTTGGAATAGCAGATACTATTTCTTCAAAACTTTTACCACTATTAATTAAATCAGAAACCTCTAAAGCCATAATTCCTTCTGGCATAGCTAGGATTTTAGTATCAAAGACATAAGACGTTAATTTAGGATGATCTTCTAACACTAATCTTATTGAGTTGAAGGTTCCAGATAAGCCGCTAGAAATAGTTATAGCAATAACATGAGTATATCCTTCATTTTCTAACGACATTAATATTTCTTCCATAATTTCAGCACTAGGCAATGAAGTTTTTGGAACTTCTTTTTCTAAGTTGTTATAAATCTCATCAGCAGAGATATCTATCTTATCTCTATACTCTTTATCTGAATAAGAAATTCTAAGTGGTAATAGTTTAATATTTCTTTCGTTAAGGGTTTCAAGAGATAGATCGCATGCGCTATCAACTATTAAGGCTATTTTTTGCATAAAAATCCTCCTAATATTTAATATATTTATATAATTTTATAATATCAATATCTTTAAATTCTATTCATATAAATTATATCATAACAAGCATGTATATCAATACTGATAATGAAAAAAACTATATCACTATTGATATAGTTTTGTTTAAGTAAAAACTTATTTGTCAACTTCAATTTACAATAAAAAAGTCCAAATATAGAATAGAATACCATAAATCAATAATAAATCTAGCAATATCTATCCATCTTATAATTTGAAATGAATATTTTTAGAGTCTATAATAGATACTATGACTAATACAAGATATTGTGTAACGGGGGTTTTATGAATGCAATATGTAGTAAAAAGAGATGGTAGGGAAGTTTCATTTAATTCAGTTAAGATAGCTACAGCTATAAAAAAAGCATCAGACGAAGTAGGAGAAAAACTAAAAGAGAGTGAACTCTTAGACATTGTAAAAAGAGTTATAAATTACATAGAAGATTTAGGAAAAGAGAGAGTAACTGTTGAAAAAATTCAAAATTTAGTAGAAAAGGCATTGCTAGATAGCAATTATGAGAATATAAAAATAGCATATTCTAACTATAGAAAAGAAAGAACAAAGGTTAGAGAAATAAAATCTGATTTGATGAGAGCAATAGAAAAGATAGGGATAGAAACAGATAGGGATAATGCTAATGTAGGTAATAATTTTAGTTCTAAGCTACTAAGAATAGCATCAGAATCTAACAAGTGGCATAATTTAGCTATGATGCCAAAACATTTAGCAAAGGCACATGAAAATGGTGATTTATATTATCATGATTTAGATAGTTATAATCTTACAACTAATTGTCTTCACATACCAACAAAGGAGATATTAGAAGGTGGATTTAATACTGGATATGGAACTATAAAAATACCTAAGAGGATAGAAACAGCAGCAGAACTATCCTGTATTTTATTACAATCAACTCAAAATGATATGTTTGGTGGCCAATCACATCCAGATTTTGATAATGATATGGCTGTATTTGTTGAGCCAACAAGAAATGAAATAAAGCTTGAATTAGAAGAGGTTGGCTTAGATAAAAACAAAATAGAAGAGCTGACAGAAAAAAAACTAAGAAAAAAAGTACATCAAGCTATGCAGGGAGTAGTCTATAATTTAAATACCATGCATTCTAGAGCCGGATCTCAAGTTCCTTTTAGTTCTATCAATTTAGGAATACCTTATTCAGAAGATGCAGCATTAATATGTGAAGTGTTTTTATTAGAATATGAAAAAGGCTTAGGTAAAGGTGAGCAACCAATATTTCCTAACATAATATTTAGAGTTAAAGAAGGAGTTAATAGAGAGCCAGAAGATAAATATTATTATTTATATCAATTAGCTTGTAGGGTAGCAGCAAAAAGAATGAATCCTACATTTATGAATATAGATGCTGACTTTAATAAGGAATATTATGACATGGGATATATGCCAGCAACTATGGGATGTAGAACATATCTAATGAAGAATGTAAATGGGGAACCTGGATGTAAGGGGAGAGGGAATATTGCTCCAGTAACAATTAATCTGCCTAGAATAGGAATTCAAGCTAAAGGTGATATAGATGAATTTTTTCATATACTGGATAAAAGATTAAATCTAGCAAAGGAATCTTTAATGCATAGATATAATATATTAAAAAATCTTAAGGTTAAAGATCTACCATTTGTTGCAGGGCAAGGATTGATGAAGGGCTCAGAGGGTCTTTCAAAGGAAGACTCTATAGAACCAATATTAAAACAAGGAACTTGGGGAGTTGGATTTATAGGTCTTGCAGAAACTTTGATTTCATTAACTGGATATCATCATGGAGAAAATAATGAGGCAAAGGATTTAGGAATTAAAATAATAAGCTATATAAGAGGCTTTATTGATAGGGTTACGGAAGAAACCAAATTAAATTGGAGCTGTTATGCAACGCCAGCAGAAGGACTATCAGGTAAATTTATAAAAAAAGATAAGAAGGTCTTTGGTACTATTAAGGGTGTAACAGATAAGGATTATTATACTAATAGCTTCCATATACCTGTAAATTACTCTATATCAATAAAAGATAAAATAGATATAGAAGCTCCTTACCACAAACTATGTAATGCTGGGCATATAAGTTACCTAGAAGTAGATGATTGTCCATCTGGTGAAGCTATAATGGATATTTTAAACTATGCATATAAAAACACTAATATAAGTTATATAGGCATAAATTTTCATATAAGATATTGCAAGAATTGCGGTAAATATCTAAGCAGTAATGAAAGAAAGTGTTCAGAGTGCAAAAGTGAAGATATACAAGGAGTTTCAAGAGTAACAGGATATTTAAGCTTAGATGAAAGGTTTGGACCTGGAAAATACGCGGAAAGAGCAGATAGATTATCACATCTAGGAAACAGAAAAAACAATTATAAAGTGATATAATTATGCATAAATATACAAAATTAAAAGTAGGAACATAAAAAGTCCTACTTTTTTTATTTCAAAAAGCATGCAAGATTTTTTAATTTTATTGCAAATTTTTTATGTATTTTAATAAAATAAAACATAAAAGCATTTGAAACTGAAATAATTTTATAAAAACTTGCAATTTTTATAAAAATCAAACGCTTTTTACTTGTCTGTAATTACTTGGTATGATAAAATTATTATTAATTATTATAAAAATTATATTTTACATTGGGGTTAATTAGCAATAAGTAATATTTTAAAGGGGGAAGCTTATGTCTATTAAAAATTTAAATAATGGCAAAGAGGTCTTTATTGTAGATACTACTTTAAGAGACGGAGAGCAAACAGCAGGAGTTGTTTTTGCAAATGAAGAAAAAATTGCAATAGCATCTATGCTAAGTGAACTTGGAGTTGATCAACTAGAAGTAGGGATTCCTACTATGGGTGGAGATGAAAAGGAAGCTATAAAACAAATTGTAAAAAGAAATAAAAAATCAAGCATTATGGCTTGGAATAGGGCAGTAATAAAGGATATAGAAGAATCCATAGATTGTGGAGTAGATGCGGTGGCTATATCAATATCAGTTTCAGATATTCATATACAACATAAACTAAAAACATCTAGGGGATGGGTTCTAGAAAATATGGTTAAATCTGTGGAATTTGCGAAGAAAAATGGATTATATGTATCTGTAAATGGAGAAGATGCATCAAGAGCTGATAGAGAGTTTTTAATTCAATTCATAGAGGTAGCAAAGCAAGTAGGAGCAGATAGATTTAGATATTGTGATACTGTAGGTATAATGGAGCCTTTTAAAATTAATGAAAATATAAAATATTTAAATGCTAAAACAAATTTTGATATTGAAATGCATACGCATAATGATTTTGGTATGGCAACTGCAAATGCAATAGCAGGAATTATGGGAGGAGCATCTCATGTTGGTGTAACTGTTAATGGTTTAGGTGAAAGAGCAGGAAACGCAGCCTTAGAAGAAGTTTTAATGGCATTAATGTTTGTTTATAATTATGGAGGCAATATAAGCACAACTATGTTTAGGGAAGTATCAGAATATGTTTCTAGAGCATCAGGAAGAATATTGCCAGCATGGAAGGCTATTGTTGGAGATAATATGTTTGCACATGAATCAGGTATTCATGCAGATGGGGCAATAAAAAATCCAAAGAACTATGAGGCTTTTGATCCAGTAATAGTTGGATTAGAAAGACAAATAGTTATAGGGAAACACTCTGGCAAAGCTGGAATTATAAATAAGTTCAAAGAATATGGAATAGATTTAGATAACAATTCAGCCAAAGATATATTAGAAATGGTACGAGCTACTTCAGTAAGACTTAAAAGAAGTTTATTTGATAAAGAGCTTGTTCAAATATATAAGGAATATTTAAGGTTGAGAGAAGAAAAAGTTAATTAGATAAAAAGGGGGCAATAATTCAATGGGGGACAATTTAGTTTATAAAATATTAAAAAGTCATTTAATTGAAGGAACTATAGATATAGGAAAAGAAATAGGAATAAAAATAGATAGAACATTAACTCAAGATTCTACAGGTACTATGGCATATTTACAGTTAGAAGCAATGGGAATAGATAGAGTAAAAACTAAAAAGTCCATAGCTTTTATTGATCATAATATGCTTCAACAAGGATTTGAAAATGCCGATGATCATAAATTTATACAAACTGTAGCTTCAAAATATGGGGTTCACTTTTCGAAGCCTGGTAATGGAATATGTCATCAAGTATTTCTAGAAAGATTTTCAGTTCCAGGAGAGACCCTTATAGGATCAGATAGTCATACTCCTACAGCGGGAGGAGTTGGAATGCTTGCAATGGGAGCAGGGGGACTTGATGTAGCATTGGCTATGGGAGGCGGAGCTTATTATATAGCAACCCCGAAGGTCTGCAAAATCAACTTAATTGGAAAGCTAAAACCAATGGTTTCAGCCAAAGACATAATACTAGAAGTCCTTAGAAAATTAACTGTTAAAGGTGGAGTTTCTAGAGTCTTTGAATATGCAGGAGAAGGTGTTAAAACACTTTCAGTTCCTCAAAGAGCAACAATTACAAATATGGGGGCAGAACTTGGAGCAACAACTTCAATATTTCCAAGTGACGAAAAAACTTTAGAATATCTTAGGGCTCAAGGAAGAGAAGAGGAATGGTTAGAATTTAAACCTGATGCAGATGCTGTATACGATGAAGAAATAATAATAAGTTTAGATGAACTTAAACCGTTAGCAGCTAAGCCCCATAGTCCTGATAATGTTGAAGAGGTAGAAAGTATTGGAAAAATTAAGGTTGATCAAGTTGCTATAGGAAGTTGCACAAATTCTTCATATGAAGATTTGATGAAAGTAGCTAAAATCTTAAAAGGTAAGAAAGTTCATGAAGATGTAAGCTTAGTTATAGCTCCAGGATCAAGACAAGTTATGGAGATGTTAGCTAGGAATGGAGCCTTAGGAGATATAATAAGTTCAGGAGCCAGAATATTAGAAAATTCTTGTGGTCCATGTATAGGCATGGGTCAAGCGCCAGGAACAAATGGAGTATCATTAAGAACATTTAATAGAAACTTCTATGGTAGAAGTGGAACATTATCCGCAAAAGTGTATTTAGTCAGTCCAGAAACAGCAGCAGTTTCAGCAATAAATGGGGTGCTTACAGATCCAAGGGAGTTAGATTTAGACATTACTGTAGAAATGCCAGAAAGATTTTTAATAGATGATTCTATGATAATCTCCCCAGCGAAAGAAGGAGAAAATGTAGAAGTAGTAAGAGGTCCTAATATAAAACCTTTCCCTGTAAATAACCAATTAGGAGACAAGATTGAGGGTAAAGTTCTTATTAAGGTTGAAGATAATATTACAACTGATCATATAATGCCATCTAATTCAAAACTTTTACCATTTAGATCCAATATACCTTACTTAGCAGAATATTGTTTTAATACAGTTGATGAAGAATTCCCAAAGAGAGCTAAAGAAAATAATGGGGGAATAATAGTAGCAGGTAATAATTATGGACAAGGATCTAGTAGGGAGCATGCAGCACTTGCACCATTATATTTAGGAGTTAAAGCAGTACTTGCAAAATCTTTTGCAAGAATTCACAAAGCTAATCTTATAAATAATGGTATTATACCAATGGAGTTTGAAGCGGAAGTAGATTATGATAAGATAGGCATTCTAGACGAGCTTGTAATAGAAGACATAAAATCAGCTTTAGTTAATGGAAAAACTATAGTAAAGAATTTAACTAATGGAAGCTTGTTTAATGTTTATATAAATCTAACAGAAAAAGAGATAAATGTAATAAAGGCTGGTGGAAGACTTAATTCAGTCCGCAAAGTATAGTTTTAATGGATGGTTAAAAAGAGAGTTTGTTACTCTCTTTTTTTGTGCAGAGAAAAATAATAAAGTTATTATTTTACATATTACTTTTAAATCTAGTGGTATATAATAAAGATAAAAACATTACATAGGGGGATTTATGAAAAGTAAAGGTAAGGGTAAAATATTTATTCCATTATTATTAATATTAATCATAGCTGTTGTAGGTATATTTTATATTCCAAAGATAGAAAAATTATTATTAAATAGTAAATCTAAAGAAGAAAATTTGAACATTGATAATATTGATAGTGATAAAAAAGAAAGTGAAAATGTTGAAATAGAAAATAAAAGCAATACAAAATCTATAGAAATAGTTGCGACTGGAGATTTCTTAATACATAAAGAAATATTAGATACTCAGTATAATGCTGAAACTGATAGTTATGATTTTAAGAATACTGTTCAATATGTGAAAAATTATTTAAGTGATGCAAATTTAACTATTGCAAACCTAGAGGGAACACTTTCTGGTATAGAGAATTATGGCTATTCAGGATATCCAAGCTTTAATGCTCCAGATGATTTAGCAGATGCTATGAAATGGATAGGAGTAGATGTAGTAAATAATATGAATAATCATTCATTAGACAGAGATGTAAGAGGTTTTAATAGAACAAGAAGTGTTTTAGTTGACAAGGGCTTTGATGTAATAGGAACAAGAGCTGATACTACAAAAGATAGATATATAATAAAAGAGGTTGAAGGAACAAAAATTGGGATAGTGTCCTATAGCTATTCCATGACAGCAGAGGGTGGTGCAAGAGGATTAAATGGAGCAGTTATTCCACAAGAACTTTATCCACTTATGAATACATTTAGAGAAGATACTTTAGATTCAGATCTTCAAGAAATGAAAGAGCAAATAGCTGATATGAGAAATAAGGGTGCAGAAGTAGTTGTTTTTTATATGCATTGGGGAGATGAATATGAGCTAGAACCAAATGCAACTCAATTAAAAATGGCTAAGTTTTTAGCTAATGAAAAAGTTGATATAATCTTTGGTACTCATCCACATTCATTACAGCCAATAGATATTATAAAATCAGAGGATGGAAATAGTGAAACAGCAGTAATTTATTCCATGGGAAATTTTTTATCAAGTCAAAGAACTGAAAGAATACAGAATCCTTATACAGAAGATGGAGTCATAGTGTCAGTTAAACTAAGTAAAAATTTAGATACGAATGAGATAAAGTTAGATTATCCAACATATATACCAACTTGGGTTAACTGGTACGAGAAAGACGGAAAATTATTTTATGAAGTTGTTCCTGCAACAATAAGTGATGCTGATTACTTAACAGAAGAAGGAAAGATAAGGGTTGTAGAATCCTTTAACAGAACTAAAGGAATAATAGAACAATATAGTGATAAGATAAAACTATATAAGGAAAATTACTAGCATAAATCTTCTGTATTAGAATAATAAGCAAGTTTATAAAGGGGCGTTATGGACATATGGGGCTTATTAATAAGAAATTCAAAAATAAAGGAAATAAAAAAGTAAAGAGGATAAAAAAGTAGAGAAGATAATAAAGGGGATGTACTATATGGATAAAATGATAAGACTTTCAGGAATAGCTTACGAAAGTTTGGTTAATGGACCAGGAATAAGGAGAGTATTTTTTTCTCAAGGTTGTAGGCATAATTGCGAAGGTTGTTTTAATCCAGATACCCACGATTTTTCTGGTGGTGAAGATCGTAATATGGATGAACTTATCGAAGATGTTCTTAAAAATCCTATTATTAAAGGGGTTACCTTTAGTGGGGGGGATCCTTTTGAAAGGGCAGAAAAGTTTGCATATATGGCAAAAAAATTTAAAGAAGCTAATTTAAATATATGGAGTTATACAGGATATACCTTTGAATATATAATAAACAATTTAGATAAGATATTAGGCTGGAGAGACCTACTTAATAATATAGATGTTTTAGTAGATGGTAAATTTGAGAAAGATATGATGGAAGATGGATTAAGATTTAGAGGGTCAAGTAATCAAAGAATTATTGATGTAAAAAAGACTCTACAAGAAAATAAAATATGCGAATTAGAATATTAGTTTTAAAATGCGAAGCATTTTTCAGTTCACAGCGCACAGTTCACAGTTTACAGTTTTTGGAATAAAGTAACAGGGAACAGGTTATGATATAAATTGCAAAGCAATTTATAAATGAAAGAATGAAAAAATTAAGGTTATTTTGCTACACAAAACTAACTACTGTCCCTAAGCTTACCTTGAAGTAGATGTTTCTTAATTTTTAATTATAGTTTACATCTAGTACTTGTTACCTGATACCTGTTACCTAAAAAAATAAAACAACTGTGCACTGTGCCTTGTGAACTGCAAACTAAAAATTTTGCTTCGCAAAATTTTACAATAGTGTTATAATAGATAAAAAAATAAACATATAGTATTCGTATATGCTTGAAGATATGGTTCAAGTGTCTCTACTAGGAAACCGTAAATGTCCTAACTACGAAGATTTAATTATTGCCATGTATTTAACTTTGGCTTTATTGCGTAGATTTGAGGGATAATCTTTTGAAGGAATACTATAAAATAATCAAAGTAATAAAGGGGATAATTATATGGAAAAGTTAAAGGAAAAAATAATAAATGAAGGAAAAGTTAGAGAAGGAAACATACTTAAGGTTGACTGTTTTCTAAATCATCAAATGGATATAAAGTTCTTAAATGAAGTTGGACAAGAATTTAGAGAAAGATTTAATGGGCAAAAGATAGATAAAATTCTTACAATTGAAGCTTCTGGAATTGGAATAGCGGCTATAGCATCTCAATATTTTGGCTTTGCACCGGTAGTTTTTGCAAAGAAAACGGAAAGCTTAAACTTAGATAAAGAAGTATATGAATCAGAGGTTCATTCATTTACTAAAAAAAGAACTTACAAAGTTAGAGTTGGTAAACAATTTTTAAGTGAAGGTGAGAATGTACTAATAATAGATGACTTTTTAGCAATGGGGTGTGCAGCTAAGGGAATGATTGATATAGTTAAGCAATCAGGTGCAAATTTAGTTGGAGTTGGAATAGTTATTGAAAAAGGATTCCAAGAAGGAAGAAGTGTTTTAGAAGGTATGGGAGCAAGAGTTGAATCTTTAGCTATAATTGATAAGTTTGAAGATAATAAAGTAGTATTTAAGTAATGAAAAATTCATAATTAAGAATAGATAATTATTTATAAGACTTAGTTTAGGCTAGGTTTTATTTTTTTTATGTTTTTATATTAGAAATTAAGTTTTAATATTTAATTTTGATATAAAGCTACTATGTTACATAAACTATTTATTAGCAAATAAATAAAATGACATTTATCACTATTTATATTAAAGATACACTAATATAATTAAAAATATTAAGAATACTTTATTTTAGGAGGAAGGTTATGATTGCAAGTTTAAAGGATGTAATTAAGCGTTATGGTGACAAGGTAATTTTAGATAATTTAAATTTTGATGTAAATAAAGGTGAAATATTAGGGTTACTTGGACCAAATGGAGCAGGGAAGACTACTGCTATTAGAGCATTGTCTGGACTCATTGGAATAGATTCTGGTGATATAGTTATGATGGGAGAAAAGCAAGATGTAAATAATATAAAACTTAAACAGAATATAGGAATAGTTACTCAAGAAGTTACTGTTTTTGAAGATCTAACAGCAGAAGAAAATCTTAAATTTTTTGGAGGCTTATATGGATTAAGGGGAGAGAAGTTAGAAAAAAGGGTTGAGGAAACATTAGAATTTGTAGGACTTTTAGAATATAAGAAGCAGTTTCCTAAAAAATTTTCAGGAGGAATGTCAAGAAGACTTAATATAGCTTGTGCTCTTGTACATGAACCTAAATTTATTATTATGGATGAGCCAACAGTAGGAATAGATCCTCAGTCTAGAAATTTCATTTTAAAATCTATAAAGGAATTAGCTGATAAAGGAACCACTATACTTTATACAACTCACTATATGGAAGAAGTTCAAAATATCTGCACAAGGATTCTTATAATGGATGAAGGAAGAATAATTGCTCAAGGAACTTTAGAAGATTTAGTAAGTCGTATTCAATATGAAGAAAAAATAATAATAAATGTAAATAATCCAGCTGAGGATTTAAGGGATAAACTTAAGGCTATACAAGGAATAAAAAATATATATGTAAATGAAACAGAGTATATAATTGTTTCTAGTTCGGGATCAGGAAATTTAAATAGAGTTTTAGAAGTAGCCCAAAAGTATGGGGGAGTTTCAGGAATAGTAGCTGAAAAACCAACTTTAGAAGATGTGTTCTTAACTCTTACTGGAAAAAAACTTCGTGATGGGGGGGAGGATTAATTATGAGAAAAGATTTATTTTTCCTTGTATTTAAAAGTTATTTAAAGAGGATGATAAGAGATATATTTGGAATATGTATTTTTACAATATTACCTTTAGTAATAATATTTGTTTTGAGTAATGTATATCAATATAATTCTCCAGAAGTAACATATGTTAATGGTTATAATATGATAACAACATATCTTTCTGTAGGAATGATGCTCTTATTTCAGTTAAATAGCGGAGTTTACCTTATAAATTATTTGCATTATGATCTTGAGAAATCTATGAAATGGAGACTTCAAGCAACTCCTTTTCCTAAATATGGATTTGCTTTTTCTTCTTTAATGGCTTCGTTGATCTTTAATTATATTCAAGGATTGCTTATTATTATATTTACTTCTATATTTATGAATGCTTATTGGGGAAATATTTTCATTACTCTAATTGTATTATTATGTATATCATTAATATCACAACTTATAAACATAGTCATATTTTTTGGAGTAAAGAAGATTAGTGTAGCAGAGGGATTAGCTTGGTTTTTTTCATGGACAATGGCAACTTTAGGTGGACTTATGTTTGAATTACCTAAAAATGATTTTTTTGCTTTTATGCAGAAATATGGAACCCCTTTTTCTCTTGGAAGAACAGCTATAGCTTCTTCAGGATTTATAGAAAAATCTAGTGCTGATGTATTAATAACTTTAGGAGCTCTAATTGCAATAATAACTATATTAATATATTTAGTAATAGTTATGGGGAGGAAAAAATTAGTATGACAATATTTTACTATACTTTAAAAAGAGTTTTAAGGAATAAACAAGCTTTTTTAGTTATAACCTTGATTCCTCTTGGTATTGTATTTATACCAATATTATGGAGAGAAAAGTCATTAGTAGGGGCATCTCTTTATGGGATGGTAATATTTTATGGAACATTTTTATTAACTAAGAGTATTATGTCGGATAGAGTTAATGGTACGATTATACGCATATTTTCTGCACCTATAAAGACATTAGAATATTTAACTCAAACACTTTTAGCATACTCTTTATTAATGACAGTACAAATTGGATTAATAATAATAATTGGTAAATTATTATATAATTGGGATCTGTTTTTAGCTTTTAAATTATTTCTATGTTATACTGTTTTTGCAACAACATCAATAGGATTTTCTCTTGCTTGGAACTCTTTGTTTAGGAGTAAAATAATGTCTGATGCTGTATTTAGTGTTGTTATAAGTTTGATGTCAATTTTAGGAGGAATTTTTATACCAATTAATTTACTTCCAGATTTTTTTAAGAGGTTAGGTATGATATTTCCTACTTACTGGTTATCGAATGCTTTAATTAGTATAAATGAAAATAAAGATTTACAAAATTATTTATTATCTATAGGAATATTAATTTTATTTGCAGTTTTATATACTATTTTTGGAAGCAAACGAAGACTTGAATAGTATTAGATAGATGAAGGTGGGTTATATGAAAGATGATATAATTTTCTTTTCACCAAAAACCAGTGCTTTAATATATAGGGTAATAGGATTAATTATATATTGGATACTTTGGATAAAAACTGATTTTAATCTATATGGATTAATTTCTATACTTCTTACAATGATTTTAATGTTGATTAGATGGCGTTTTAAAAAACTAAAATGGACTTTGATTTTTGATGTAACAATATACCTTTTAACTTCTATGTTTTGGGGAAATGCATCTTATGGTCTAATAATTTCAGCGTTTGATTCAGTATATTATAAAATATCTTGGTTATCTTTATCAGCAGTTATGTATGCTGTTTATTATAAGCAAGATTATCTGATGCTTATACTTATATTTCATAGTTTATTTTGTGGATTTATATTAAGAGAATGGAAAAAACAAAGAGATATTAATATAAGTAAAATGGATTTAAGAAATAAAAAGTTATATGAACTTGAAATTCTAAAAAATGATTTATTAATAGCAAATACACAAGTTGCAAGAATGTCAGAGATATCTGAAAGAAGTAGAATATCAAGAGAAATTCATGATAATGCAGGACATGATATTATAGCTGCATATATGTCTTTGCAAGTTATAGAGAATTTAATATCAAATGAAGAATCTAGTACTAAAGAAATGTTTTTAGAATCTATGAAACGATTGGAGTTGGGGATTGCCAAGATAAGAGATACGGTACATAATTTATCACCATTAGTATCTATGGGAGTAGAGTATATTAAATATTTATGCAACAAATTTCCTTCATGCCCTGTAAATTTAGCTATATATGGAGATGCATCAAAGATTCCAGTATATTTATGGAGCATAATTGAGCCATGTGTGAAAGAATCATTAACTAATATTACAAAACATTCTAATGCAAAAGAAGTAAGGGTGACTTTAGATATTACTCCTTATATAGTAAGACTTAGTATTGAAAATGATGGAGTAAAGGAAAAAATAAATACTAGAGGAATAGGTATTAAAAATTTAATTCAGCGAGCTAATGCAGTAGGAGGAAATATTTCAATAGATGTTTCAAATATTTTTCGATTAGTTTGCGTATTACCTATGGATTAATGGAGGGCCTTATGAAGCTTATAATAGTAGATGATGATAATTTAATATGTAAAAGTTTAGAAGTTATGCTTTCAAAAGAAGAGGATATAGAAGTAATAGGGATAGCTAATAATGGGTTAGAAGCCATGGATTTATGTAAAAAAGAAAGTCCAGATATTATTTTAATGGATATTCGTATGCCAGATATAGATGGAATTCAAGCAACTAGTCTAATAAAAAAGCACTATCCTAAAGTAAGAATTATGATGTTGACTACTTTTCAAGATAAACAAAATATACAATCCGCATTAAAAGCCGGAGCAGAAGGATATCTTTTAAAAACAGATAAAATTTTTAATATTGCACAAAAGTTAAAGTTGTTTTATGAAGGAGTAGCAGTTTTGGATAAGGATGTTTTGAATAGGCTTACAAATCCTGATAAGAATCTTTTAGATAAGCTTACTCCAAGAGAAAAAGATGTTGTTTTACTGGTAATCCAAGGTTTTACAAATAAAGAAATTTCAGCACAGTTATTTTTAAGTGAAGGAACTATTAGAAATATAGTATCTGTTATAATGAGTAAGGTAGGAGCTAAAAATAGAACTCAATTAAGTAGCTTAATCAATGAGTATAATTGAAGAATATAAAATAAGGAACCTCAAGCAAAGGTTTGAGATTCCACTATAATTTCTTTGTTATTTATTAAGATAGTATTCCATAACATTTCTAACTTTAGGAACAGTTACATGACTATGTCCCCTATCTTTAACATCCTCTATAATCATGGCTAATGAAATTTTAGCTGTGTCTGGATCAACAGATACAAACCATCCGTTTTCAGTTCCATTAACATCATCTTGAGATTTTTTTATTTCAGCAGTACCTGTTTTACCTGCAACCCTATGCCCTGGAACAAAACCATCAGAGATGGTAGCACCAGAATCGTTAATTAATGCGGTAAAGGAATTTATTAAAGCAGGTAAATCATCTTTTGATATAGCGCTTTGCTTCCAAATCTTTGCTTCAGAGTTTTCACCTATTACTAATCTAGGTTGCATTATATCTCCTTTATTGGCAAGAGCACTATAAGATAAAGCCACATTTAAAGGAGTTACCATTATTTCTCCTTGTCCATATCCTGTATCTGCTAATAGTATTTCTCTACCTAAAGTACCATCATTAGAAATCTGTGATTCTTCCATAGGATATTCAAATTTTAGTTCTTCTCCAATACCAAATTTCTTAATCCCCTCTATAAATTTATCATTACCTAACTCTAGAGCTACTTGACCAAAATAAATATTATCTGAATGATTAACAGCATCTTTTAGATTTACAGGACTGCCAGGGTCAGTTACTCTAGTGATTTTAAAATCTCCCCAAGAGCTGTCTTTCTGCCAAGATAATCCTTTAATATCTCTTGTAGCATTAGAATCAATAACTTTATTTTCTAACCCAATTGAAGATGTTAAAAGCTTCATAGTTGATCCTGGAGAATATATTTTATTAAACCTATTTATTTCATCAGCATTATTTGTTTCTTCCCACTTTGATTTTTGAGTTTTAGTTACATAGGTTGTAAATACATTTGAATCAAAGGAAGGAGCACTTACCATAGCTAATACTTCTCCAGTTTTAGGATTAACAGCTGTAGCTGCTCCCTTTTCTCCATTCATTTCACTGTATATTTTACTTTGAAGTGATGAATCTATAGATAGTTTAATATCCTTTCCATCTTCTCCATCTTTTTTAGAGATAGTTATTTTTTCTTCGCCTCGTTCTATATAAATTTCAGCTGAATCTTTTCCTCTTAGAGTTTCTTCATATACTTGCTCTAATCCAGCTTTACCTATAAGGCTTGTATCGTTATATCCCCTATCTTTGTTATTTTCTAATTCCTCAGCAGTTATATTTCCAATATAGCCAATTAATCGTCCAAAGGCTTCACCGCCAGTATATATTCTTCCGGGTTTTTCTTTTATAAGAATTCCTTCCTCAGATCTACCTTTAAGTGAATTTAACTTTGAATCTGTTGGTAATATATCAACTAATGGAATAAAGTGTTCAGGGTTTGTATTTGCATCAAGTTTGGTTTTTATGTTTTCTTCACTAATATCTAAAGCATTAGCTATTCCAGTTATTTTAGCATCAATATTTGATAAATTAAATTTTGCAGGATAAATTCCTACAGTGTTTAAAATACCATCATTAGCTAATAAATTAGCATCTTTATCTAATATACTACCTCTTTTTGATGGAATCACATTAACTCTTACTTTATCGTCTTTAGTCATTTCAGGGAAGATTAAGCTTTCATCCCATTTAATTTTATATTCTTTGTCTTCTTTTATAATATTTAATTTATAATCTGAAATACTAACGTCACCAGCAATTGTATTCATGCTTAGCTTAAAAGGAATCGTAATAGTATCTTCTTCTTTTACTTTATCGCCATTAATTTCTATTAATAGATTGTTAGCTTCTATAGCAGAGAAGATATTAGTATATCTTGTTGTAAAATCATCTTCTGAAATGAGTGCCTTTGAATCATTAGTTAACATTTGATACATGCTAGCATAATCATTTTGTGTCCACTTTTCGGAAAATGTTCCAAAAGCTTTTTCAGCCTTATTTAATTTAGAACAACCACTAAGTAATAGCATAAATGATAATAATAAAGGTATTAAAATTAATTTTTTGTTTTTCATTTTAGATTATCTACCTCCTGAATTCGATATATATTTAATAATTCCAATAACCCAAACTAATAAAGATTGGTTAAAAAATTTAATTTATAATTGTATAGAAGAACCTCATATAAATTATATCACTAATTAATTGTTTACATATTATAAATAAAATAAAAAAAATTAAATTTAAAAATAAATTTAAAAAGCAAAAAAGCGCCGAAGCGCTTTATAAATAAATGGGGGATGGGACCTGTATTAAACAGGTTTTGTATCTACATTAGTATTATTTACAAAAATAAAATTTTTATACAATAAATTAAAATAATTCTTAAAATAAAAGTTTTTTCAAACAAATAATAATTATTATCCATTGAATAGATTTTATAATAGTGTTATTATGATTAAAAGATATTTTAGATGAGGTGATTAAATGAAGGTATCATATAGAAGTTTTACTTGTTCGCAAGGAGATATTAAAGTAATTTATTTATTTGAAGATAATATTAATTTACCAAAGGAAGAGTTAAATAAACATATTTTATTAGCTCAAAGTAGAAACTTATTTAATGGAAAAAAAGGTGATTTATATACATTCACATTAGATGTAAATGAAACAATTCAAACTATTATATTGTTAGGTTTAGGAAAAGAAGAAGATTTAACAGTTGATACAATTAGAAAGGTGACTGCTAAAGCAATAAGAAAAGCAAATGAATTAAAAGTTAGCACAGTATTCTTGAGACTGCCAAAAACAGAAGTGCTACAAATAGAAGAAATGGTAAAAAATGCGACAATAGCAGCACAATTAGCTGGATATAAATTTGATAGATATAAAACAAATTCAAAGGAAGAAAATGATTTAACAGTTTCAATTGCAAGATGTGGATTAAAGGAAGCAACCCCAGAAATAGTATCAGCTATAGAAGAAGGAAATGAAGTTGCAAAAGGAATAATATTAGCAAGGGACTTAGTTAATGAACCTGCAAATGTTCTTTATCCAGAAACTTTAGCAGAAGAAGCAGTTAAAGCTGGAAAGCAAAATGGATTTGAAGTAGAAGTTCATGGTGTTGAAAAGATAAAAGAACTAAAAATGGAAGCTTTTTATAGTGTAGCAAAGGCTTCAGAAAAAGAACCTAAACTTATAGTGATGAGATATTTCGGTAATCCAGAACAAAAAGGAGAAATATTAGGTCTTGTAGGAAAAGGCTTAACATATGATTCAGGTGGATATTCAATTAAGCCTACAGCAGGAATGGTTGATATGAAATCAGATATGGGTGGAGCAGCTTCAGTTATAGGAGCAATGTCTATAATCGCCAATAGACAATTAAAAGTTAATGTTGTAGCAGTTGTGGCAGCTTGTGAAAATATGATTTCTGGAGGAGCTTATAAGCCAGGTGATATAATAGGAAGTATGGCAGGTAAGACTATAGAAATAAGAAACACAGATGCTGAAGGAAGACTGACTTTAGTAGATGCTGTTAATTATGTTATAGAAAAAGAAAATGCAAATGAAGTTATTGATTTAGCAACTTTAACAGGAGCAGCTTTAGTAGCTCTTGGAGATACAACAACAGCAGTTGTTACAAATAATGATAAGTTTTATGGAGAGCTTAAGGATGCTTCAGCTTACACTGGAGAAAAGTTCTGGCAATTACCATCATTTGATGAATATAAGGAAATGGTAAAATCAGAAATAGCTGATTTAAATAATAGTCCAGGAAGAAATGCAGGGACTATTACAGCAGGATTATTTATAGGAGAGTTTGTTCAAAATAAACCATGGTTACATTTAGATATAGCTGGAACAGCTTGGGCAGACAAGAAAACTGATTTAACTGTTAAAGGTGGAACAGGTGCTCCGGTTCATACATTATATGAGTTAGTTAAGAGAAGAAGTAAATAAAAAAATTATTTTAGTTAATAAGAAGAGGGTATGTATATATTATTATGCATACCCTCAAAATTTATAAGATTATTAATATAGTGTGTTTACAATTACTATTATATCAATAAATATCTATAATAAATATACAGTTATTTATATAAGTGTTATAATTATGAATAAATATAATAAGGGAAGTGAGCAGTTTATAAAAGTATTAGGTTATTTTTATAAAATTATTTGAAGTTCAAAATTACAAAATATAAAGGGAGGAAATGAAATGATAACAAGAGAAGAAGCATGGAAATTGCTTACAGAATATAATAAGGAAGAATTCCATATCCAGCATGCTTTAACAGTTGAAGGTGCTATGAGATATTTTGCAATAAAGTTAGGATATGAAGAAGAATCTGATTTTTGGGCTAATGTAGGATTACTGCATGATTTAGATTTCGAAATGTATCCAGAAGAACATTGCAGTAAAACACAAGAAATTATGAGAGAGTGTGGAATTGATGAAAGATTAATTAGAGCTGTAGCCAGCCATGGATATGGTCTTTGTTCAAAGCCACAACCTAAACCTGAACATCAAATGGAAAAAGTTTTATTTGCAGTTGATGAACTTACAGGATTAATTGGTGCTGCTGCAAGAATGAGACCATCTAAAAGTGTTATGGATATGGAGATTTCAAGTATTAAAAAGAAGTTTAAGGACAAAAAGTTTGCAGCGGGATGCTCTCGTGATGTAATTAAGCAAGGGGCAGAGAGTTTAGGATGGGAGCTTGATAAGTTATTTGAAGAAACGATACTAGCTATGCGTTCTTGTGAAGAAGATATTAATAATAAAATGGTAGTATATAAAGAATCTAAGTAATGACTAATAGTCTATATAATGACATATATTATTAAGGCAAATAAGACCAAAATTATTACTGAAACTTACTCTAACTAAATTAGATTTAAAATAAATTTATTAATATGAAAATACTTATTTAACACTAAAGCATAAATTAATACTAAGCCTATTTAGAAAGAGAGTACTAAGCCATGAAAAGTGAAAGTGATACTAGAAGTTTAATTAAAGATGTATATAATCATGAATATACAGTAAATGATTTAGTTAATAAGGGATTAATACATGATAATGATAATTGGAAAGAGCTAAGAAAAGAAAGAATTAATGAGATAAAAAATATTTATAAAAAAGATGAACTAGCATTATTTTTAGGTGCTGGTATATCGAAAGATGCAGGCATAGGTGATTGGAATGATTTAATGTCTGACTTATTGATACTTATGATAATGAAGGAGTTAGAGCAAAAAAATATTAAAATAACTTCTCAGGAGGCAGACTTTATAATCAAGCAAATTAAAGAGGTAAATAATAAATCCCCATTGCTTCAATCAGCATTTATAAAAGCTACATTGGGAGATTCTTTTGAAGAAAGTTTAGCTAACTTATTATATAAAAATATAAGCGGAGATAATGGAAACTCAAAATTATTAGATAGCATTTCAAAATTATGTTTAAAAAGAAGGGCTGGGGTAGGAGTTAAAGCTATTGTCACATATAATTTTGATGATTTATTAGAAGACAATTTTGATAAATATAACATTCAGTATCATTCCCTATATAGTGAACTGGATTATACGACCTCAGATAAATTAGGGATTTATCATGTGCATGGTTTTTTGCCACGTCACCCAAGTCAATATGAAAAGCTATATGAGAGCTTATTAGTATTCTCAGAAGATAGATATCATAGTTTATATAATGATCCTTATTCATGGACCAATATAACACAACTAAATTTTCTTAGAGAAAACACTACATTAATGATAGGATTATCATTAACAGATCCTAATTTAAGAAGAATTTTATCCATAGCTAATAGAAAGAATAAGATGAAAAAACATTATGCAATCATGAGAAGAAAAAACTTTAAATATGATTCAAATGATATAAATATAAATAATGATATCTTAAAAAAAGTAAATATTATAAATAATGATTTACACGAAAAATCCTTTGAACAGTTAGGAATAAATATTATATGGGTAGAGGATTATAATGATATTTCTAATATAATAGAAGATATTATAGCTAAATAAAAACAAAATAATAAAATAAAAGTTTAACAATAACCCTTTCAAACAATTTACTAAAAATACAATTTATGGTAAAATTATTTTTAATAAATAAATTGTTCGAGATTTTTAAGGAGATGTTGATGTATATACTAATTTGGGCACTTGTATATACGGAGTCAGTAGTGCAACCGACCTTGATTAAATTAAGGTCGGTTTTTTTATTTTAAAAAATAATTATGGAAGGGGTCTTTTATGAACAGAGAAAAACAGAAAACTAAGCCAAGGAAAAAATTATTTAATTTTATAGCATTTATTGCTATGCTATTTCAATTCTTCTCGATCATTCCTACATTATCCGCCAATGCTACAGATATTACAGGCAAATTTAATTTTATAACTGAAGTGAGTTTAACAGATGAAAATGGAAAGCCAATAAATGATTCATCAAATCCTATAAGTAAAAATGCAGAGGTTAAACTGACCTATAAGTTTGCTATACCAAATGAAGAAGTAGTAAAAAAGGGTGATACCTATGTGATGCAAATACCTAAGGAAATCCAAATAATAGGTATACTAAATTTCCCCATCAATCTTGAAAATGGAGAAACTATTGCAAATGTTGTAATAAATACTGACGGAGCAGTTGTTATTACATTTAATGAATTTGCCGAAAATAATTCTAATATATCAGGGTATTTTTATATAGATACTCAATTTAATATTGATGAAATTGGAAATAATAATCCAATACCTATTAAATTTGAAGTTGGAGGAAATTCAGAGCCCATAATAATTAACGTAGATTTTGAACAACCTGAAATTCCTAATGCTTCTATCAAAAAGGAAGGGTCATATGATGCTTCAAGAAATGAAATAACTTGGAAGTTAACAGTTAATCCAGAAAATGTTAAAGTATATGGTGCTCAAGTCATTGATGATATACAAAATGGTCAAGAATTCGTACCTAATTCAGTTAAAATAAATGGAGCTACCCCTCAAGAGGCAAATTACAATTATGATTTAAGTAGCAAAAAATTAACTTATAATTTCCCAAATATTATAGAAACAACTCAAATAATTACCTTTAAAACGAAAGTAACAGATCCAAAACTTTCTGAAGATGAAGGAGCTACAATATATCAATATAACACAGCAATTTTTAAGCATGATGGAACTTCTGTAAACTCTAATGAAGCATCAGTTGGAATAAAAACTGATTTTGTTAGAAAAGATGGGAAGTATGATGCAGTGACAAAAAGAATTAATTGGAGTATTTATGTAAATAATAATTCTCAAAATATACCAAATGCTGTAACTGTAGATGATATACCTGCCGGATTAACATTTGTACCAGAAAGTGTTAAGGTAGATGGAATTGAAACAAATAGTAATTATAGTATAGACGGGCAAAAGTTTATATACACTTTCCCAGGCGCTATCAATGAGCCACATAAAATAGAATTTTCTACAGAAGTAACAGATGAAGCAGCTTATAACTCTAATACTGGAAAAACTTATAACAATAAAGTAACCTTAACTGGAAGCGGTGTTCCAAGTAATGCATCAGATACTAAGGGAGTAGGAGTACCGAGTAGCATCATTAATAAACAAGGTATAGGATACAATGCAGCTACAGGGGAAATTACATGGAAAATTACTATAAATACTAATAAGATATTAATAAAAAATGCTATTGTTAGCGATGAAATAAGAGTTGGTCAAGAATATGTAGAAGGATCGGCATCTATAGATAAAAGCACTCCAGGAGGAAGTTTTAATTATTTGAAGGCAGAGAGTGGAGACAAACAGAAAACAGGAACATTAACTTATAGTTTTAATAGTGATATTAATGAGCCCTATGTAATGACATTTAGGACGAGAGTAACAGATAGTAATGTGTATGCAGGAAATAAAGATCAGAATTATTATAATGAAGCTAAATTAACAGGAGATAATATTATAACTTCAAAATCCCAAGGAACTCAAAGGGTCCAAAGTGAAGTGATAAATAAGATTAGTCAAGATTATAATTATATTACAAGAGAAGTTACATGGAGGATTGTTGTTAATAAAAATAAGATGAAACTTCCTAATGCTAAAGTTTTAGATACTATAAATAAAGGACAAGAGTTTGTTGTGGATTCTGTTATGCTTAATGGTGGTATTGCAGATAAATTAAATTATACCTATGATGAAAGTACTAGAACATTAACTTATAATTTTCCAAGTGAAATAAATAATGAGCAAGTAATAACTTTTAAAACTAGAATTACAGATACTTCTATATTTAATAATAATGGAGAAAAGGAAATAAGAAATACTGCAAAGCTAATAACAGATTTGGTGCCTAGTGGAGTAGAAAGTACGGGAATAGGAAAAATAAAGAATACCTTAATTGATAAAAAAGCTGACTATACTAGAGGAAATTCTTATATTGATTGGAATGTAACATTTAACTCTAATAAGGTTCCTATCACAGATATTGTTCTTACAGATAATCTTCAAGAGGGACTTGAATTAGATACTACTTCTGTAAAATTGTATAAGCAAGTTTTAAAACAAGATGGGAAGCTAGAAAGAGGAGAGGAGATCAGTTTAGGAAAAGATAATGTAAAGTATAATGTTTCCACAAGAGAATTTAACTTTATATTGCCAGGTAAGAGAGAAGACGCTTATATATTAACTTTTAGAACTAATGTAGTAGATAAAAAGAAAACTCCATTTACTAACTCTATATCTTTCAAAGGAACTGGATTAATTGAATCATCAAGTTCAGGAAATGTTGAGGTTATATTTCAAGGCGCCGGTGGTGGTGGTATTGGTGAAACTGGTAGTATTAAAGTTATAAAGGTAAAGAGTAATAATGAAAATATAAGATTACAAGGTGCAGTATTTGAATTACTTGATAGATATCAAAATGTCATAAGAACTTCACAACCAACAGAAGGTAATGGAGAAATAGTATTTGATAAATTAAAATTTGACATAGATTATTATGTTAGGGAAAAGCAAGCACCTACAGGATATATTTTAGGAAATGAAGTATATAGGTTCCAGATTAAAAATAGTGAAGATAAAAAGAATATATCCTATAATTATAAAAATAGAATTATTACAGGTGAAATAGAATTCTTTAAGTTTGGAGAAAATGGTAAAACTATTAAAGATGCTGAGTTTACGCTTTACAGTAAGTCAGATATTGATTACCAAAATCCGTTGATGGTAGCTATAAGTAATGAAGTGGGAAAAGTGGAGTTTAAAAATGTTGAGTATGGCGACTATATTATTAAAGAAACAAAGGCACCAGAGGGATATGTTATTTCAAATAAAACATTAGATGCTAGTATAACTGAAGATGGAAAGGTGATTAAAGCAAATCCAGAAAGTATATCTAATACGAAGATAAGAGGAAATATAGAATTTACGAAGCTAGGAGAAAGCAATGAAGTATTGCAAGGAGCAACATTTACACTTTATAAAGCAACAGATATAAGGTATGAAAATCCTATAGCAGTAATTATAAGTGATGAAAGTGGAAGGGTGGAATTCAATAATATAGAATATGGTAAATATACAATAAAAGAGACAAATGCCCCAGAAGGATATGTTCTTTCAGAAGAAATATTAACTGTTGAAATAAAAGAAAATGGAACAACTATAAAAGCAAATCCAGAAAGCATTTCTAATACAAAAATAAGAGGAAATATAGAATTTACAAAGCTAGGAGAAAGTAAGGAAGCATTACAAGGAGCTGAGTTTACACTTTATAATGAAGTCGATGAAGATTATAAAAATCCAGTATCAGTAGTTGAAAGTGATGAAAGTGGAAAAGTAGAGTTTAAAAATATAGAGTACGGTAGGTATGTAATAAAAGAAACAAAGGCATCCGAGGGATATATTCTTTCAGAAGAAAGATTAACTGCTGAAATAAAAGAAAATGGAATAATCATAAAAGCAAATCCAGAAAGCATTTCTAATACAAAAATAAGAGGAAATATAGAATTCACAAAATTAGGAGAAAACAAAGAAATATTACAAGGGGCTGAGTTCACACTTTACAAATCAACAGATACAAATTATGAAAATCCTATAACAGTAAGTATAAGTAGTAAAGATGGGAAAGTAGAATTTAAGAATATAGAATATGGAAGATATATAATAAAAGAAACAAAAGCACCAGAAGGATATGTTCTTTCAGAGGAAGAATTAAAGGCGGAAATAAAAGAAAATGAAATAACTGTAAAGGCAAATCCAGAAAGTATATCTAATAATAAAATAAGAGGTTCTGTTAAAATAATAAAATTAGATGATAATAAAAAGGTTCTTAAGGATTCAGAATTCACATTATACGATATGGAAGGCAAAGAAATTGATAAATTATCATCAGGAGAAGATGGGGTTGTTTTATTTGAAAATCTTATTTATGGTAGATATATAATAAAAGAAACAAAGGCACCAGAGGGATATATAGCTTCAAAAGGCGTAATAAATGTATTTATAGATAAAAATCAGAAAGTGTATGACTATAAAGTAATAAATAATAAGATTAAAGGAGTAGTTATAATAACTAAAACTGATATGAAAGGGAAATTTCTTAAAGGAGCAGAATTCACTTTATATGATAGAGAGGGTAATGTGATTTCTAAAGAAGTTTCTAAAGAAGATGGACTTGTAACATTTAGTAATATAGATTACGGTGAGTATATTATTAAAGAAACAAAGGCTCCTAAGGGATATATTTTAGGTAACGAACAATTAGAAATTAAAGTGAAATCTCCAGAGACACAAAACTTTACAGTTAAAAATGAATCAGAAAAAATTATAGATAAGGTATTAAATGTTTTACCTAATACAGGAAATAAATTTGATTCAAGGGCTATAATTATAGTTGGAGTAATAACAGCATTAGGAGGAGTTTACCTATTCTTAAGAAGAAGTAAGATAAGTTAATTAGTGATATATCAAATCCAGATATAGTTAGTTATTAAGACTTCTAAGGCTATAGAGTAAGAAATAAAAGACTTAGTAAATAGAATAAGAAATGAAGATATATATAAATTTTCTTATATAAAAATAAGGTGGACTATAAAAGTCTACCTTATATTTTTTCTGAGAATTCAATAAAGAAATCATAAATACAACGAGTTATACCACCGAATAAATTAGATTTTCCATCTAATTTGTTTGGTAAAAGAGTAACTTCCTTTGAAAAAATAGAATTTATCTCATTATTAATTAAGGTTAAATATTCAGGTATATAATCTATTAATTCACTATGTATAAAGATATTATCAGGAGCAAATAAGTTGAATACATTGCTTATGCCTCTAGCCATTAGTCTAATATTGTTTAAAATACAATCAATTGCTTCTTTATTAGTAGAATTATATAATTCACATAGCTCTTTTACTGTTTTAACTTTAATTTTAGATATACTATTAAATTCATTTAATAAAGATGGAATTGAGCAATATTGCTCAAAGCAACCTCTATTACCACAAGGACACTTTTTACCATTTGGAATAAGAACCATATGCCCTACTTCACCTGCACGACCTTCGAAACCTGTATAAAGCTTTTCGTTAATAATAATCCCAGCTCCAATACCTGAGTGAACATTAATAACTATAGAATTTTTTAATGATTCTTTAGAGTTTTCAAACTCCCCAACAGCAGCTAAATTAGATTCATTTTCTAAATGGAAGTAAGTGTTTGGCATAATTTCAGTTAGTTTTTCTTTTAAATCTATTTTATCTAAGTTGTAATAAGGAGTAAATTTAATGGAATCATTATAGACTCTACCATGAATAGCGAGGCTAACCCCTATTAGACCATAAATATATTCTTCTGTATAACTTTCTAAAGATTTAATTATTTCAACAACAGTATTAATGACGTTATCTTTGTTAATTGCTGTTTCAAAGTGATCATAAGCCAAAATATTTTTATTTAAGTCAGTAAGCAAATAACTAACATAGTCTATCCCTAAATCTATTCCTAAGCTTAAGCCAGCTTTTTCATTTAACTTAAGAAGAATAGGTTTTCTTCCACCACTAGAGCTCCCATTTCCAACACCTATTTCAGAGACTATATTTTTTTCTATTAATGAGCTAATAATTTCAGAAACACTAGCTTTATTAAGATTAATTAACTTTGAAATATCTATTCTAGATATATTAGGATTATTAAAAAGTAAATTTAATATTTCAACTATATTATCCTTTCTAATGTTAAATTTATTTTCCATAGTGTACCACCCTCGTAAATTGTTTATAACTAATATAGCATAGCAATATAAAAATTTCAAAAGCTATATTTGGATAAAAAAACGAAAAAATAGCCATTGTAAACATTGACATACCCAAAATAAGGGTGTATCATTAAGTTAGATAGGAAAACTAACTAATTAAATGAGGTGATTATATGGAATTCTTTAACAATATCAACAAAATAAAATATGAAGGACTAAATACAGACAATATGTTTGCATTTCGTCATTATAATCCTGAAGAAGTAGTTTTAGGAAAACCAATGAAAGAACATTTAAAATTTGCAGTTGCTTACTGGCATACTTTCTGTAGTGATGGATCAGATCCATTTGGAAAAGGAACTAACCAAAGAAATTGGATATCAGAAGATCCAATGCAAACAGCAAAAAATAAAGTAGATGCAAATTTTGAGTTTTTACAAAAGTTAGGAGTTGAATATTTCTGCTTCCACGACATGGATGTTGCTCCATTTGGAAATAGCTTAGAAGAATTCTTCCATAACTTAGATGTTATAACAGATTACATGAAAGAAAAGATGGACAAGACTGGTATTAAGCTTTTATGGAATACAGCAGATAGACATGCTAATCCTATATACGTTAATGGTGCTGCATCAAGCCCTAATGTAGATGTTTATGCAATGTCAGCAGCTCAAGTTAAAAAAGGTATAGATATAAGTAAAAAATTAGGCGGTAAAAACTTTGTATTCTGGGGTGGAAGAGAAGGTTACGAGACTTTACTAAACACAGATATTAAGTTTGAAGAAGAAAATATTGCAAGATTATATAAGATGGCAGTGGCGTATTGTGAAAAAATTAATCATAAATTGACTTTCTTAATTGAGCCAAAACCAATGGAGCCTATGACTCATCAATATGATTTTGATTCAGCTACAGCTTTGTCATTCCTTCAAAAATATGACTTACTAGGACACTTTAAATTAAATATTGAAGCTAACCATGCTACTTTAGCTGGACATACTTTTGAACATGAATTAAATGTAGCTAGAATTAATAATGCTTTAGGTTCAATTGATGCTAACCAAGGAGATCCATTATTAGGATGGGATACAGACGAGTTCCCAACTAACGTTTATGATACTACTTTAGCAATGCTAGAAGTATTAAAGAATGGTGGATTACATGATGGTGGAATAAACTTCGATTCTAAAGTTAGAAGAACTTCCTTTGAACAAGAAGATTTATTATTAGCGCATATTGCAGGAATGGACACTTATGCAAGAGGATTAAAGGCAGCAGCTAGAATAATTGAAACAGGATTCTTAGACAATGTTAAGAAAGAAAGATATTCATCTTATGACAGCGAATTAGGTAAGCAATTATTAAACAATGAATTAGATTTAGAAGCTTTAACTAATCATGCATTATCAGTTAAAGAAGTTAAGAATAAATCATCACATATTGAATTTGTAAAATCAAAATTAAATGATTTAATATACTAGAATATAGGAGCTGCTAAAGCAGCTCCTATATTAAAAATGGGAGGATATTTTTATGGAATATGTTATAGGTTTGGATTTGGGAACAGGATCTATTAAAGGTATAGCTTTAAACAAGGCTGGTGAAGTAATATTAAAACATTCAGAGTCTTATCCTTTATATAATACTAGAGAAGGATATTCTGAACAAGAACCAGAAGATTGGTATAATGCTTCAGTTAAGGTTTTAGAAAAAATAACTAATGATTTAGGTGGGGATGGATTAAGAGCTATAAGTATATCAGGCCAAATGCATAGTTTAGTATTATTAGATAATGAGGATAAACCTATAAGAAGAAGTATTCTATGGAATGATACAAGAACTACTAAGCAATGCCAATATATAATGGATAACTTTGGCGAAAAAGTAATAGAAATTACAGGAAATAAGAGCCTTGAAGGATTTACATTACCAAAGGTATTATGGGTAAAAGAAAATGAGCCAGAAAACTGGGAAAAAACTAAAAAGTTCTGTTTACCTAAGGATTATCTAGTATTAAAATATACAGGTAATATATGTATAGATATTTCTGATGCTGCTGGAACACAAATGTTAGATATTAAAGAAAGAAAGTGGTCTGAAGAAATAGCAAATCTATTAGATTTAGATTTAGAAAAATACCCTAAGATATTTAATTCAACTGAATGTGTTGGAAAATTAAATGAAGAGTTAATGAAAAAGTTAAATGCTAAGGGAAGCGTTAAAATTTTTCCAGCTGGATCTGATAATCCATGTTCAGCATTAGGATCAGGAATAATAAATAAAAATAGAGATTTATTAAGTATTGGTACATCTGGTGTATATTTAAAATATGAAGAAGAATATAAGAATTATGGTGGAAAACTTCATATGTTCAATAATGTAATACCAAATAGCTTTTACTCTATGGGAGTTACTCTTTCAGCAGGAGATTCTTTAAGTTGGTTTAGAAATACTTTTGCAAAGGATAAAGACTTTGATGAACTATTAAGTGGAATATCAAAGGTTGAAGCAGGCTCTAATGGGTTATTATTTGCTCCATATATAGTTGGAGAAAGAACTCCTTATGCAGATAGTAATGTAAGAGGAACATTTATTGGAATAGATAAAAGCCACGACTTTAATCATTTTGCTAGAGCTGTAATTGAAGGAATAACATTCTCATTAAAGGACTGCTTTAGTATTTATGAAGATGATAGTGAGAGAGAAATAATTTCAGTAGGAGGAGGGGCTAAGTCTAGGGATTGGCTTCAAATTCAAGCAAATATCTTCAATAGAAAGGTAATATCTTTAAAAATTGAAGAAGGTCCATCTCTTGGAGCTGCAATTATAGCATCAGTTTCTTTAAATTGGTTTGATTCCTTTGAAGATGCTGTAAAGGTAATTGTTGAGGAAAAGGAAACGTATTATCCAAATAAAGAGGATGTTGAAGCTTATAAAGAAGCTTACAAGCGTTATAGAAGAATATATGAAGGCATAAAAAATATATAGTAAAAAGGCTGAGGTAACTCAGCTTTTTTTATTTAGTTTTTTAGGTTATATTTATAAAAAAATGTAAAATAAACTTGATACCTAAATAATTATATTCGCTTTGGATTATTAAGTTAGGACACTAATAGATTAAGGAAGTATTAATATGCTTCCTTTCTTTTTTTACATGATATTTTTATATTTAAATATTTAGAAATAAATAAGTGATTTTTTTAATACTTAAATGGATTTTTGCATAAGTTATATTAAATAATTTTATGGGAGAAATACTAAGTTGAATAATAATACAGAATGCTTTTCTAAGGAATCTAAATTAAATACGGCAAGAACACTTCAAAAAGATGTTTCACAAATGGTTAAAAGAAAAGAAACTAAATTGATGAATGCTATGTGGATTGAGGTAACTGGATGTTCTGGTAATATAATATCCCTATTAAATAGTGAAAATCCAGGACTGTATGATATCTTAACTAGTATAGTAAATTTTACTTTTAACAATACACTTATGGGTAATGAAGGAGACGCTGCTTTTGAGAATTTTTTAGAGACACTTGACACAGAATTCATATTATTAGTAGATGGAGCTGTCTCAACAAAAGAAAAAGGAGCTTATAATATTATTGCAAATTATAATGGGAAGGCTATTACAGCTTTAGAAGCTATAGAATTAGCAGGTGCAAAAGCAAAGTATGTTGTAGCAGTAGGAACATGTGCTTCTCATGGAGGAATTTCAGCAGCAAAGCCAAATCCTTCAGAAAGCAAAAGTGTACAAGAGGTTTTAAATCGTCAGGTGATTAAGTTGCCAGGATGTCCATGTCATCCTGATTGGGTAGTTGGGACTTTAGCTCATTTAGTTGGATATGGTGTCCCAGAATTAGATAGTGAGGGAAGACCACTTCTTTTTTATAGTTTTACAATTCATAATACTTGTACAAGAAGAGGCTTTTTTGAAGAAGGTATTTTTGCAAAAAACTTTGGGGAAGAAGGTTGTATGATTAAACTTGGGTGCAGAGGACCTAGCACAAAAACTGATTGCCCAAGGAGAAAATGGAATGGCTATGTTAATTGGCCTATTGGCGATAATACTAATTGCATAGGTTGTGCAAAATCAACTTTTCCAGATGGAAATGAGCCTTTTGTAAAATATTAAGGAGGAGTTATGATAAAAAGAATTACTATAGACCCAGTTACAAGAATAAGTGGTTTCTTAGATGTTAAAGCAGAAGTAGAAAAAGATACAATTGTACAGGCAACTGCTAGTGGTTTACTTTTTAGAGGATTTGAGGAAATGTTAAAGGGAAGACCAGCACTAGACTCTATATATTTTACAGAAAGAATTTGTGGAATATGTTCAGCGGCTCATTCTATGGCATCTACTTTAGCTTTAGAAGATGCATTAAAGGTTCAAGTTACCTTAAATGATAGCTATATAAGAGACATTATGCATGGTTTTGAATTTATTCAAAATCATTTAAGACATTTCTACCTACTTTCTATCCCTAGCTATGCAAAAATTTATAGCGTAAAATTAGCTGAAAATAGCCAATACAACGATTATAGACTTTCAAGCAAAATTAACAATATTATAGGAGAACATTATATTAAAAGTATTGAATTAAGTAGATTAGCACATGAAGGTTTGGCAATATTGGGGGGAAAGGCACCGCATAATCATGGGATTTTTGTTGGAGGAGTTACAGTAGATATAGATGCGTACAAAATAGAGAAAGTTAAAAGTATTATAAGAAAAATTACTGATTTTGTATCAAATGAAATGATAGAAGATGTAGAGGTTATAGCTAAATATTATCCGGATTATTTTAAAAAGGGAATATCATATCCTAATTTTATGAGCTTTGGGGTTTTTGATAAGTATGAAGATCCAGAAATAACGTATGTCAAATCAGGAGTAATAGAAAATAATGTTAGGTACGCCTTTGAACCTAATAAAATTACTGAACAAGTTCATTATTCTTGGTACAAGAAAGAACAAGGTTTAGAAGAAGTAGATTTGACTAAGAGTAATGCTTATACCTTTATAAAGGCGCCACGATACAATGGATTGCCCATGGAAGTTGGACCATTAGCACGATTGATTATTAGTGGAGAGTACACAAATGGACATTCTTGTATGGATAGGAATATAGCAAGAGTTTTAGAGACAAAAAAAATACTTAATATATTAGAAAACTTAGTAAAAAGAGTGGAGTTAAAACCTAATAATCAAAAAGTCTATTTAATTCCTGATAAGGCTTATGGGGTAGGACTTATAGATACCACTAGGGGGGCTCTAGGACATTGGGTAGAAATAGAAAATAAAGTAATTAAGCATTATAATATCATAACACCAACAGTATGGAATCTTTCTCCTAAAGATGAGTCAAACAATCCAGGGCCAGTAGAAAAATCATTAATTGGTTCTAAAATAAATAATATTAGTGAGCCAGTAGAGATAGGAAGAATTGTAAGGTCTTTTGATCCCTGTGTATCTTGTGCAACTCATTTAATTGGAAGTAATGGAGATACTAATATAGTTGAGGTTCTAGTATGAGTTTCAAGCTTATTGCAATAGGAAATATTCTTATGAAAGATGATGCAATAGGAATTAAAGTGGCAGAGCAAATAGAAGATAAACTCTCAAGTATTGGAGTTGAGGTTATATATGGAGAAACAAACCTTCAACATATTATGGGAAATATAAAAAAAGAAGATTATATAATAATTCTAGATGCAGCCTACTATGGAAAAAATATAGGGGAAATAACAACTGTATCAATAGATAAATTTATTTCTAATAAGGTTGAGTCCTCTCAGCATAACTATAATTTTCTGGATTTAGTAAAAATTTATTATCCTAATATCAAAGGGATAATTTATGGTATTGAAGTTAATAAAGTTGAATTTGGAGTTGGACTAGATTGTATTTTAGAGAAAAGGCTAAAATTAATTTCTAAAAATATTTTAAATGAAATAAAAAAAATCGTAAACTAGAGGGATACTCAAACATGGAAAATACTTTTTTATTAAATAAGACTTCGAAATACTATTATTTAAAGTATTATAAAACTTTTCAATATGAAATAAGAATAGAAGGAATCGTGCAGGGAGTTGGATTCAGGCCTTTTGTATATAAAAATGCTACTATTTACAATATTTCAGGATATGTTAAGAATGCAGGCGGAGCCGTGGAAATTTATTGCCAAGGAACAAGGGATAATTTGAAAAAATTTATACTAAGTATTTTAAATAATCCTCCTCCTATTGCTAAAATTGAAAATTTTCAATGTAAATTTATAAAAGAAGGATCTTCATATAGAAAGAATCTTTATAAAGATATTTTCCGAATTAAAGAAAGTGTTAGCGAAAAAAATTTGTTAAAGTTTATTTCGCCAGATGTAGCAATTTGTAAAGAATGCTTAGAGGACATGCAAAAAAATGAAACTAATAGATATAAATATGCATTTACAAATTGTACTAATTGCGGGCCGAGATACTCTATAATAAAGGGTTTTCCTTATGATAGAAATTATACTACTATGAAAAATTTCATAATGTGTAAAGAGTGTAATGCTGAATACAATAATCCATTAAGTAGAAGATTTCATACTGAGCCAAATTGTTGCGAAAAATGTGGGCCAAGTATTTCTTTAGTAGACAATGAAGGGACAATAATTAAATGTAAGAATGTAATTGATAAAGCAAAAGAATTTCTTAAGACAGGAAAAATACTAGCAGTTAAAGGTATCGGAGGATTTCATTTAGTTTGTGATGCTGAAAATGAAGCTGTTATTAAAATTCTTAGAAATAAGAAACAAAGACCACACAAACCTCTGGCAATAATGGCCAAGGATATTAATGCTGTAAAAGAGATTTGTCAACTATCAGATAAAGAAGAAGAAATATTGAAAAGTAATAAAAGACCTATTGTAATTTTAAAAAAGAAACCCTCCTTTTTATTATCAAAAGCTATATCACCAAAACAAAACTCATTAGGAGTTATGCTGCCATATACAGGGTTACATTATTTATTATTAGATGAAGAATTACGTTTTTTAGTTATGACTAGTGGAAACATAAGTAATATGCTAATGGAATATAAAAATAATGAAGCATTAAATAATTTGAATAGAGTAGCTGATTATTTTTTAATGCATGATAGAGATATTTATATTGAAGAAGATGACTCTGTTGTGAAAGTTATAAATAATGATGAAAAGGTTATAAGGATAGGGAGGGGATACGCACCATATATATCAAAGGTTAATGAAAAATATGAAATTATAGCAGTTGGTGGTGAACAAAAAAATACAGTTTGTGTTTCAAAGAATGGTTATTCTTATTTAAGTCAATACTTAGGGAATTTAGAGGATTTTAATTGTTACAATAATTTTAAGTATGTAATTAATCACTTTGTTAATTTACTTGATGTCAAAAAATATATATTAGTACATGATATGCATCCTTCATATACAAGTACTAATTATGTAAAGAGTCAAAAAATAAATAAAATAGAAGTTCAACATCATCATGCACATATGGTAAGTTGTATGGCAGAAAACTCAATATATGAAAATACAATTGGAGTTATTTTTGATGGAACTGGCTTTGGATTAGATGGAGCAGTATGGGGTGGAGAATTTTTTGTTGGAAATAGAAAGTCGTTTAGAAGAGTTGGTCAATTACAATATGTAAATATCCAAGGAGGATATAAGGCAATAAAAGAACCGTGGAGATGTGCAGTAAGCTATTTGAATTCTTTGGATTATAATCCTCTAGAAATAATTAATTATATAGATAAAGAAGAAATTGAAGCTGTTATACAAGCTTTGAAATCAGGAATAAATTGTTTTTTATCTTCTAGCATTGGAAGACTATTTGATTGTGTAGTCTCCCTTATAGGTATAAGAAATTATATATCCTACGACGGACAAGCCGCTATAGAATTAGAAAATATCATTAATGAGAATATAAATGAATGCTATTTATATGATATCAGAGAAAATGAGAAAGTTCTTCAGATAGAATATAAAAGAATAATAGAAGGTGTACTAAAGGATATAAAAGATGGAGAATCTCATTCAAATATATCCGCTAAATTTCATAACTCATTAATCTATGCAACTTGTGACTTACTTTATATTTTAAGGCAAAGGGAGAATATTAATAAAGTTGTTCTTAGTGGTGGAGTGTTTGAAAATGAATATTTATTAAAAAATATATATAAAAAACTAACTGAGAAGGGATTTGAAGTTTTTTATAATAAGAAAGTTCCTACAAATGATGGAGGATTATCTTTTGGACAACTTTATATAGCTAGTGCTTTATTAAAGGAAAATTAATTATATTTATGATAATGAAGGGAATTGAAAAGGATGTGTCTTGCAATACCAGGTCAAATTGTAGAAATAAGTGAAGCTACTGCAAAAGTAAACATTATGGGGATGGAAAGTGAAGTAAATATTCAAATTATTGAAGAAGCCCAAATAGGTGATTATGTTTTAATACATGCTGGATGTGCTATTCAAAAGATTGATATAGAGTATTTTGAAGAATTAAATGATCTCCTTAAATTATTATCTAAAGTAGAGGTAAATGATGAACAAGAAATTTTTAATTGAAAGGTTTTTAGAGGAAATTAATAATTATCCTAATGGTAAATTTAATATTATGGAGGTTTGTGGAACTCATACTCAAGCTATATCAAAATTTGGAATCAGGGAATTAGTTGAGCCTAAGATAAATTTAATATCAGGACCCGGTTGTCCAGTTTGTGTTACTTCTGAGGAATATATAGATGCTGCTATAGAAATCCTTAAAGATGATAAAGTAGTTTTAGCTACCTTTGGAGACATGATGAAAGTTAAAGGAAGTAAGGAAAATTTAATTGAACAAAGAGAAAAAGGAAAGAATATTAGGATAATATATTCACCTTTAGATTCAATAAATCTGGCAGAGGAAAATAAAGATAAAGAAGTAGTTTTTTTAGCAGTTGGGTTTGAAACTACTGCACCAATAATTGCTTTAACTATTAAAATAGCTAAAGAAAGAAATATAAGAAATATTTCCTTTTTTATAGGAATAAAAAGGATGGAACCAATATTACATCATATCTTAAGTGATGATAAATTAAACATACAGGGACTTATTTGCCCGGGCCACGTAGCATCAGTAATGGGAGCAGATTATTTTAAGTTTATTGTAGAAGAATATAATATTCCAGCAGTAGTAGCAGGATTTAATGAGTTAGATATTATTGGAGCTATATATTTTTTAACACAAGAGCAAAGTAAAAATAAGAAAACATTTAAAAACTTATATAAAAGTTGTGTAACTTCAAAAGGAAATTTAAAGGGAAATCAAATAATAAAGGAAGTATTTTCTTATTGTGATTCTGAATGGAGGGGAATAGGTAGTATTGGCTCTTCAGGTTTTTTATTAAAGGAAGATTATAAAAATTATGATGCAATAAAGAAATTTAAAATAAGTTTAAGAAAAGGTAATAATAAAAATTGCGTTTGTAGTGAAATTTTATTAGGAAAAAAGAGACCTATTAATTGCGAATTTTTCGGAAGGTTTTGTACTCCAGAAAATCCAGTTGGGCCCTGTATGGTTTCTAATGAAGGAGCATGCTCAATTTTCTACAAATATAATGGGAGAATAATAAATGGATAATGTAATAAAGCTCAGTCATGGAGATGGAGGAAAGCATACTGAAGAACTAATCAAAAACATTTTTTATAAATATTTTAATAATGATTTGTTAGCAAAGGGCCAAGATGCAACAATATTTCAAGCTGCTAATAATAAGCTAGCATTTACAACAGATTCTTTTGTAGTGAAACCAGTATTTTTTTCTGGTGGAAACATAGGAAAGCTTGCAGTTTGTGGAACAATTAATGACTTAATTGTATCAGGGGCAAGCCCTCTTTATTTGAGCGCTGGGTTTATAATTGAAGAAGGATTTTCATTGGAAAACCTAAATAAAATTGTGAAGTCTATGAGTGAAACTTGCTTAGAGTCAGGAGTAAGTATTATAACAGGAGATACAAAAGTAGTAGAAAAGGGAAAAGTAGATGGAATCTTTATTAATACTAGTGGAATAGGGATTGTTTTAGAAAGATATAAGCAAAAGCCAATTAAAGAAGGGGATAAAATCATAGTAACAGGAAATATAGGAGATCATGGTACAACAATTGCAATAGAAAGATATGATATCAAAGTGAAAGATAATATAAAAAGTGATTGTGCCTCTCTATACCCTTTTACAGAAATAATTAAAGATAACTATGATTCAATAAAAATAATGAGAGATCCAACTAGAGGGGGGGTAGCAACTGTATTGCATGAGTTTTCTAATCTTTGTGAACTTGGAATACATTTAATGGAGGAAGATATTCCAATTGATAGAGGTGTTATAGCTGTAAATGAACTTTTAGGATTTGATCCCTTATATATGGCATGTGAAGGAAGAATGGTAATAGTTGTAGAAGCATCAGAAGCAGAAAATATATTGAAGAAAATTCAAGAATTTAATGGGGGAAAAAATTCAAAAATTATAGGTGAATTCATTAAAGAATCACGAAATACTATTTTTATAGAAAATTATTTTGGAGGTAAAAGAATATTGCCACCTTTAGAAGGAAATATGTTACCTAGGATATGTTAGAATAATATAATAAAGTCTAAAAATTAGAAATTTAACTTTAAGCTTTACTTGTTGATTTACAAGGAAACTTATGAAATAATAAAGAGTTGCGATTATGAAGTAAATATATTAAAACTTTGACAATGGATATTTTATTTGCCAAAGTTTTTTTATTGTCTAAAATATTAGTAACAAACTGTGGTGCTAAGAATAGTATATAGATATATATCTATAATAAACAATTAAAAACATTATAATTAAAGATGTATATTGACATTATATAGATAGTTATCTATATTGTATACAAGGAATAATTTATTCTGGGAGGATAAATATGAAAAATAATTATGAGGAAAATGCAAAAGTTTTAAAAGCATTAAGTGACCCTAATAGACTGAAAATAATAGATATCTTATCTTGTGGTGAAAAGTGTGCCTGTGATTTGCTAGAAAGTTTTAATTTTACTCAGCCAACATTATCTCATCACATGAAGGTTTTAATGGAATGTGGTTTAGTTTTATCAAGAAAAGAAGGGAATTGGAGCTATTATAAATTACATACAACTAATGCTAACAGATTAATTTTAAACTTAATGAATATTATCACTGACACGGAAGAGTGTATTTGTAAGCAAAAAGAATGTGTATGTAAAAATAATTAAAAATTTAAAGGAGTGTATTTATTATGAAAAAAATGATTATTTTTGATCCTGCAATGTGCTGTTCAACAGGGGTTTGTGGTCCATCTGTAAATCCAGAACTTTTAAGGGTTTCAACAGTAATAAATAATTTAAGGAATAAGGGAATATTAGTTGAAAGATATAATTTAACAAGCAATCCACAAATATTTGTTGATAACAAAACAATAAATGAAATATTAATGAAGCAAGGTGTTGATGTATTACCAGCAACAATGGTTGATGGGAAAATTGTAAAAGTAGGTAACTACCCTACTAATGATGAGTTTTGTAATTTACTAGAAATTTCTCCTGATTTATTAAAAGCTGAAGAAAAAAAATCAAATAGTTGTTGTTGTAAGGGTGGTTGTTGTTAATTAAGGGGGAGTGATAGAAAATGTATAAAACATTTGATATAAAAGAAATAAACCTAACTAAATATTTATTTTTCACAGGTAAAGGAGGAGTGGGTAAGACTTCAACAGCTTGTGCAACAGCAGTGTCTTTGGCAGATGAAGGAAAGAAGATAATGCTTATCAGTACAGACCCTGCTTCTAATCTTCAAGACGTTTTTAATACTGAATTAGATAATAAAGGTGTTCAAATAAAAGATGTGTCTAATTTGGTAGTGGCTAATTTTGACCCAGAACAAGCAGCAGCAGAATATAAAGAAAGTGTTATATCACCATATAGAGGGAAATTACCAGAAAATGTATTGAATAATATGGAAGAACAACTTTCAGGCTCATGTACTGTTGAGATTGCGGCCTTTAATGAGTTTTCATCTTTTATTACTGATGAAAAAGCAGCTAATGACTTTGATCATATAATTTTTGATACTGCACCAACTGGACATACATTAAGAATGCTTCAATTACCATCAGCATGGAGTAATTTTATAAGTGAAAATACTCATGGGGCATCATGTTTAGGACAGTTATCGGGACTTGAAAGTAAAAAGGAAGTTTACAAAAATGCAGTTTCTAATTTGGCAGATAAGACAAAGACTACTCTTATTCTTGTATCTAGACCAGAAGAGTCTCCATTAAAAGAAGCTGAAAGAGCATCAAATGAACTTAAGGAAATCGGTGTAGCAAATCAAATTTTGGTTGTAAATGGAGTACTAGAAAAGTATGATGATGATTTATCAACTGCATTATATAATAAACAACAAAAAGCCTTAAATGATATCCCAGTAGGATTAAAAGGGATTGAAAGGTACAAAATACCCTTAAGACCTTATAATATTACAGGGCTTGAAAATGTTAGAGCGTTATTAAAAGAGAGTAATATAAAAGTAAGTACAGATAAAATAAATACAACAACAATTCCTAAGTTAAATAATGTTATAGAAGACATATTTAATAGTAATAAGAAAGTTATATTCACAATGGGAAAAGGAGGAGTTGGAAAGACAACTATTGCAGCAGCTATTGCAATAGGACTCGCTAAGAAGGGTAAGAAAGTTCATTTAACTACTACAGATCCGGCAGCTCATTTAAAGTTTGTGGTTGATGAAAGCTATGGAATAACTTTAAGTAGCATTGATGAAAAGAAAGAACTAGAGAAGTATAAAGAAGAAGTTTTAAGTAAGGCAAGAGAAACAATGAGTGATGCTGATATTGAATATGTTGAAGAAGATTTGAGATCACCTTGTACTCAAGAAATTGCAGTATTTAGAGCTTTTGCAGAAATAGTTGGAAAATCAGAAAATGAGGTTGTAGTTATTGATACTGCACCAACTGGACATACGTTATTACTTTTAGATTCAACTCAAAGCTATCATAGAGAGATCCAGAGATCAGAAGGTGATATACCTGAATCAGTTAAAAAGCTTTTACCAAAACTAAGAAACGAAAATGAAACAGAAGTTATTATTGTTACTCTAGGAGAAACTACTCCTGTTTTTGAAGCAATTAGATTGCAAAAAGATTTAAATAGAGCAGGGATAAATAGTAAGTGGTGGGTAATAAATTCAAGCCTTTATGCAACTGAAACCACTAATGAAATATTAAGAGCAAAGGCAAGTAATGAAATTAAATGGATAAATAAGGTTGATAAAATATCAAAGGGAAATTTTTCAGTGATTGAATGGAAACCTAAAGAATTAAAAGGTAAAAATTTATTAGAAATAATTAAATAAAAGGAGAAACTAAAAATGAAAAAGAAGGTAGCATTTATATGTGTTCATAATTCTTGTAGATCACAAATGGCGGAGGCATTAGGAAAATTATATGGAAGTGAAGTTTTTGAAAGTTATTCAGCTGGAACTGAAACTAAACCACAAATAAATCAAGATGCAGTAAGAATAACTAAGCAATTATATAATATTGATATGAATGAAACTCAAAAATCTAAATTACTTACAGATATACCAGATGTTGATATTGCTATAAAAATGGGGTGCAATGTTGTGTGTCCTGTTATATCAGCTAGTCATGTTGAGGACTGGGGCTTAGAAGATCCTACTGGTAAAAGTGATGAGGAGTTCATTAAAGTTGCAAAAGTGATAGAAGAAAAAATAAAAGATTTAGCAAAAAGAATTAAGAATAACGAGATATAGGAGGGAATTATGGGGGAAGAAAGTAAAGGAAAGGGATTAGGAGTCTTTGAACGATATTTAACAATATGGGTTGCTGCTTGTATTGTGATAGGAATATCCATTGGTCAATTGCTTCCTATTATACCTGAAACATTAAATAAGTTTGAATATTATAATGTATCAATACCTGTAGCTATCTTAATATGGCTTATGATATATCCAATGATGTTAAAAATAGATTTTACAAGTATTTTAAATGCTACTAAAAAGCCAAAAGGACTTATTGTAACTTGCACAACTAATTGGCTAATAAAGCCATTTACTATGTATGCAATAGCAGCATTTTTCTTATTTGTAGTCTTTAAAGGGATTATTTCACCAGATTTAGCTAAAGAATATTTAGCGGGGGCAGTTTTGTTAGGGGCAGCACCTTGCACAGCTATGGTATTCGTATGGAGTCACTTAACAAAAGGAGATCCAGCATATACTTTAGTTCAAGTAGCAGTAAATGATTTAATTATTTTAATTGCATTTACACCTATAGTAGCGTTTTTACTAGGAGTTAGTGATGTATCTATACCATTTGGAACTTTAATATTATCAACTATATTATTTGTTGTAGTTCCTTTAGCATTAGGATATATTACAAGAACCTTAGTAATAAAAAATAAGGGGAAAGAGTATTTTGAAAATATATTTTTAAAAAAGTTTGATAATATAACAATAATAGGACTACTTTTAACATTAATAATATTATTTTCATTTCAAGGAGATACTATAATAAACAATCCAACTCACATATTGCTGATTGCAATACCACTTACAATTCAAACATTTTTTATATTTGGGTTCGCATATATTTGGGCAAAGCTTTGGAAGTTGCCACATAATATTGCAGCACCAGCAGGGATGATAGGAGCAAGTAACTTCTTTGAACTTGCTGTAGCAGTAGCTATTTCTCTTTTTGGACTACAATCAGGAGCAGCACTTGCAACAGTAGTAGGAGTTTTAGTTGAAGTTCCAGTAATGCTTACACTAGTTAAGATTGCAAATAAAACAACAGGATGGTTTACCTTAGAAAAATAATTTAAATTTTATTATTATATTTTTATTAAAAATCAGTATCAAGGAGGGTTATCTCATATGAAATGGGAATATAAGGTCGTTGAAATTAATTCTATAAAAAACTTAGGAGATCCAGATAAGCTGCAAGAGGAACTTAATAATTATGGTAGTGAGGGATGGGAGCTCATAGGTGACTTAACTAAGCCTCATGAGGGAGTAGGGTGGAATCCAAAACCAGATGATGGCTCAGTAATATTCAAAAGAGAATTAAAATAGGCATAAAAATATTAGATTGAAATAAAATATAATAATAAAATTAATCCCCCATGGCAAATAAGTATTTGCTATGGGGGATTTTATTAGAATTCAGATTGTCCTGTAGTTCTTGGGAATGGAATTACGTCTCTTATATTTGACATACCTGTAATATACATAATAAGTCTTTCAAAACCTAATCCAAATCCTGCATGCTTAGTTTCTCCGTACTTTCTAAGTTCTAGGTACCACCAGTAATCTTCTTCTTTAAGACCAAGTTCAGCCATTCTCTTAGTTAGGATATCTAATCTTTCTTCCCTTTGGCTTCCACCTATAAGTTCTCCTATACCTGGAACTAAAAGATCTGTTGCAGCAACTGTTTTTCCATCATCATTTAATCTCATATAAAATGCTTTTATATCTTTTGGATAATCTGTTACAAACACAGGTCTCTTGAAATGTTCTTCTGTTAAATATCTTTCATGCTCCGTTTGTAGGTCAATTCCCCATTCAACTGGATATTCAAACTTTTTATTAGCTTTCTTTAATATTTCAACAGCTTCAGTATAAGTTACTTTTCCAAAGTCAGAAGTCATAACGTGAGTTAATCTATCTAAGATTCCTTTATCAACAAATTGATTAAAGAAGGCCATTTCTTCTGGACACTCTGCTAAAACATATTCTAAAACATATTTAAGCATATCTTCAGCTAATTCCATATCATCTTGTAAATCTGCAAATGCTATTTCAGGTTCTATCATCCAGAACTCTGCAGCATGTCTTGCTGTATTTGAGTTTTCGGCTCTAAAAGTAGGACCAAAAGTGTAAATATTTCTAAATGCTAAAGCATAACATTCACCATTTAATTGTCCTGATACTGTTAGGTTACTTTCTTTACCAAAGAAATCCTGGCTAAAGTCAATAGCGCCTTCTTCAGTTTTGGGAACATTGTGTAAGTCTAATGTAGTAACTTTAAACATTTCTCCAGCACCTTCAGCATCGCTTCCAGTTATTAGAGGTGTATGAGTATAAACAAATCCTCTTTCTTGGAAGAACTTGTGAATAGCGAAAGCTGCCACTGAACGTACTCTAAATACAGCTGAAAAGGCATTACTTCTTGGTCTTAAGTGAGCTATTGTTCTTAAATATTCATAAGAATGTCTTTTCTTTTGTAATGGATAATCAGAGTTTGACATACCTTCTATTATTAATTCTTTTGCTTGAATTTCAAAGGGTTGCTTAGCTTCAGGTGTAGCAACTAAAGTACCTATAACTGATATTGAAGAGCTTATAGGTAGCTTTGAAATTTCTGTAAAGTTTGAAAGTTCATTTGAAAATACAACTTGAATATTTTTAAAGAAACTACCATCATTAACTTCTATAAATCCAAAAGCATTAGATGCTCTTAATGTTCTTATCCATCCAGAAATTTTTATTTCTTTGTTTAAATATTCTTCTTGATTTCTGTAAAGTGATTTTATTAAAACTACTTTATCCATTTGTAATCCTCCTAAAAATTATTTTATAAAATAAAAAAACCTCTCAATCCCTAAAAAGGGACGAAAGGATAAGTTTCGCGGTACCACCCAGATTGCTATAAATAGCCACTCAATTGACACTATAATGTCATTCAAATTATAACGGTTTGAATCCGTCTAAGTCTACTTAAGTGAAACTAAAAGCTTTAATTTTGTTAATATAGCTTACACCTTTAACATAATGAAAAGGTAATAATTTTTCACTTGTTCGGTTAGAAACTCAGAGATGTTCTTCACTAAAGGCTTCGTATAAGGCTTACACCATTCCTTACTCGCTAAAACTACTTCCATATAGTTACTCTTCTCATCACAGTAATAAAAAATATAATGTTTATTACGATTTTACACCAATTCACTAACATTTGCAACTTTAAATCATAATATAATTTTAGGAACATTTTATGGAGGATATTATGAGCAATAAGGAGTTTTTAGAAAAGAAATTTATCGAATTAAATGAATTAAAAAGCATGTTAGTAACATATCCAGAAGATTATAAGGAAAATATATTACATGTTATGGGAAGAGTTTGTAATCAAATTAATTCTTATCTTAATGATATAGGTTTTCATAGTGAAAAAAGAGATAAGGACTTACTTCAACTTACCTTAGAAGAGCTGAGTCAATATAATGGGGAAAATGGGAGACCTTCTTATATTGCTGTAAATGGAACTATTTATGATATTATAGATGTAGATAACTGGAGTGAGGAAAGATTTTGTGGAATGAAACCGGGAACAGATCAAACTAAAACATTTGAAAATTGTAGCAAAGAACAACTAGAAGCTTTGGAAAAATTACGAGTAGTAGGACATTTAAATTACACAAAAAAATGTACATGGGAATAATAAAAAATTGCTACGGTTAAAATCGTAGCAATTTTTTATTATTCGTTTCCGCTTTCATAAGATGAAATTAATTGATTTGGAAAGTGAAGCATTTGAGTATCTTTAACAATTCTTTTAAATTCATATTCCAACTCTCTAAATTTTACGTCTATTTTTTTATTATCATCAATATTAATTATACAATAAGTAGCATTTGGACGACCTATTTTAGGCTTTCCTACACTTCCTACATTAATAAACATTTTATTGTTAAATTTTTTATATGAAGGAATATGAGTATGTGCACAAACTAAAATATCTTCTTCTAAACTATTCATTACTTCTTCAGTATTTTCTTTATCTTCAAATAAATACTCACTTATAGAATTAGGACTACCATGTGTAAATTTAAGTTTCACTCCATTAATATCATAGTTCAAAAATAGAGGAAGCTGTGATAAATAGTATTTATTTGAAGCTCTAACTTCGTCACAAGCCCAAGGAAGTGCAAAGGAATTAATTGAAGTGTCTCTTATAAATGTAAAACCTCCATCTACAACTGAAGCATCATAATTTCCTTTAATACAAGGAATTTCCCTTCTTTTGATTAAAGCCACAACTTCGTTAGGATGAGGACCATAACCAACTAAATCACCAAGGCAAACTATTAAGTCAACTTTTTGATCATCTATATCTTCTAATACCTTCATTAAGGCATATATATTTCCATGAATATCTGAGATAGCAGCTATTTTCATAAGTATTCCTCCATAAGTTCAAAATAAAAATTAATAAGTATAGATTTTAATAAATATATTATATCACTTTAAATATTTAGTATAAATAAAATTAACAATATTATAAATAGATATTATTTAATTGTTGATGTATATTATATTTATATATAAGTTGCTATAAGGAGGAAAGTAAATGAAGCTAAATAGATTGCAAAATATATTAAGATTAATGGAAGATAAAAACTTAAATCAAATGTTAATATCATCACCCCCAGCTCTCTTTTATTTAACAGGAAAATGGTTTTCACCAGGAGAAAGAATGATTGCTTTATATTTAAATAAAAATGGTAATCATAAATTTATAGTGAATAAATTATTTCCTATATATGAAGATTTAGGTGTAGATTTAATATGGTATTCAGATATAGAAGATCCAATAAACATTTTGTCAACAATTGTGGATAAGAATGATGTTCTAGGTGTGGATAAAAATTGGCCAGCACATTTCTTAATAAAACTTATGAATAATAATGGAGCAAAAGCTTTTATTAATGCATCTCCTATAATTGATAGATTAAGGATGATAAAAGATGAAGAAGAAATAGTTCTAATGAAAAAATCTTCAGAAATTAATGATAATGTTATGTTAGAACTTTTAAATAATTTAAAAGAAGGAAAGACAGAAAAGTACTATGCTAGCCTTTTAACTGAAATTTATGATAAACATGATGTAAATGAGTTTTCTTTTTCGCCAATTATTGCAGTAAGTCCTAATGGAGCAGATCCACATCACCAGTCAGGAAATAATATTATAAGAAAAGGCCATAGTATAGTTATAGATATTGGTGGAGTATATAAGTCTTATTGTTCTGATATGACAAGAACAGTATTTTTTGGAGAAAATCCAAATGAAAGGCATGAGAAAATATATAATGTGGTAAAGGAAGCAAATTTAAATGCTATAAGTAAAGTAAAAGAAGGCATGAAATTTTCAGATATAGATAAAGCAGCAAGAGATTATATAATAGATGCTGGGTACGGTAAATACTTTACTCATAGAACAGGTCATAGTATAGGAATAGAAGATCATGATTTTGGAGATGTTAGTTCATCTAATCACGAAGAAATTAAGGCTGGAATGATATTTTCTATTGAACCTGGAATTTATTTAAAAGATGATTTTGGAGTAAGAATTGAAGACTTAGTGTTAGTTACTAAGGATGGGTGTGAAGTTTTAAATAAAGTAAGCAAGGAGATAACTGTAATTAAGTAATAAATTGCGAATATAAAGGCTACGATAAATAGATATGTTTCATAAGCTAAATAGCTACGAAAAGAAGTACTAGGCTCGGAGAACTACTATGCCAAGAGTTTTGGTTAAACTCGCTACGCTCAGACAAACCAACAACACTAAGGCATAGTAGTTCTTCCTTCATCAAGTACTTCTAGTTTCTCACTATATGCTTATTTCACATATTCTATTTACCTTCGCCAACTTATATTAAGAATTTAAATTAATAATGAATTAAGTTATTGGTAAAAAATAATTGGTGAGGGAAATTAAAAACTTAATTGAGTTTAGCAGACTATAATTGAGCTTGTTCCCTGTTCCCTGTTACCTTTTACCTAAGAAACTTGCTTCGCAAAATATAACAACTGTAAACTGTGCCTTGTGAACTGTGAAATGATTAAATTTCTTTAATTATTTCGTTCATAAGTTTAGTAAATGTTTCTTTTACTTTAGCTGAAGTTTCCATAACCTCTTCATGATTTAATGGTTGATCTAGTATACCAGCTGCCATGTTAGTTAAGCATGATATTCCAAGAACCTTCATTCCACAATGAGCAGCAACGATTACTTCTGGAACAGTTGACATACCAACAGCATCTGCTCCAAAAACTCTAGACATTCTAATTTCAGCAGGAGTTTCGTAAGTTGGACCACTAAACATCATGTAAACTCCAGTTTTAATATCAATGTTTAATTTATTTGCAACTCCCTTAGCTTTTTCAACTAAATCCTTTGAATAAGCATTTGAAAGGTCAGGGAATCTTGGTCCAAATTCATCTAGATTTTTACCTATTAAAGGATTATCTCCAGAAAAGTTAATTTGATCTGTTATAATCATTAAGTCTCCAGGTTTAAAGCTTTCATTAACAGCTCCGCAAGCATTTGTAACAATAAGCTTTTCAACTCCAATTGACTTCATTACTCTAACTGGGAAAGTTACTTCATTGAAAGCATAGCCTTCATAGTAATGGAATCTTCCTTGCATAGCAACAACGCACTTTCCATTTAACATACCAACAACTAATCTTCCAGCATGGCCCTCAACTGTTGATACTGGGAAATGTGGAAGTTCTTCATAAGGATAAAATTCAGGATTTTCTATAGAATCAGCTAATGATCCTAATCCAGACCCTAAAATTAAACCGATTTCAGGTTTGTATTTAGATTTTTTCATTATAAAGTCTGCAGCGTTTTTAATTTTATTTGATAAATCCATAAAATCACCTCTACTCTAATATTTGCTTTTATAAAAAGTATAAAACCAAAAAATTTATATAATAAAATTTAATAGTTCTTGTAAATTATAAGATAAACTTATTCAAAAATAAATATAAAAAAAGAATAATATCAATATTCTTAGTATATTAGTCAAAAGATGGCAAAGAAAAGCAAAGGATAAACTATAAGGAGTTAATATTTATATAAATATTAACTCCTTATAGTATTTACTAAGAAAAGAATAATATAAGTTTATTATTGTTTTAAAATTATATCAGCAACTTTTACTACATCTCCAGCGCCTATGGTTAGAAGAATATCATCATTTGAAATTTTATTTTTTAAATAATTTGCAACTTCATCATGGCTATGGAAATTAGTACATTTAATACCTTTGGCTCTTATTGCATCGCCAAGATCATCTGAGCTCACAAGCCCTGTATCTTTTTCTCTTGCTGCGTATATATCCATAAGAATTAATTCGTCAGCATGAGAGAAGCATTCTGTAAATTCATTAAATAAAGTTTTAGTTCTTGTGTAGGTATGTGGCTGAAATACAGCATAAATATTTTTATGAGGAATTATATTAGCTGTATCTAATGTAGCTTTTATTTCAACAGGATGATGAGCATAATCATCAATTATTGTTGCTCCATTGAATTCACCCTTGTATTCAAATCTCTTGTGTGCACCCTTACATTCAGCTAGTCCTTCGATTATTGAAGAATAAGGTATATTAAAGATTAAGCCAACACAAATAGTTGATAAAGCATTTAATATATTGTGTTTACCAGTAGTGTTCAAAGTCACGTTAAATAGCTCAGTACTATCTTTAAGTACAGTAAAGCTAGCACATCCCTTGTTATCAAAGGAAATATTAGTTGCTCTTACATCACCTTTATTTATACCATAGCTAATTGTATTACATTTAGCTTTACTCAATATCTCATTTACATTGTCATCTTCACAATATCCAATTAAGTATCCATTAGTAGGTATTATGTTAGAGAATTTTTCGAAGGTTTCTTTTATATGGTTTAAATCTCTATAGTAATCTAAATGATCAGCATCTATATTTAAAATAACACCTATATAAGGATAAAATTTTAAAAATGATTCTTTATACTCACAAGCTTCAGTTAAGAAGTATTCACTATTTCCTATCTTGAAGTTACCATCTATTACATCTAATTCGCCACCTACCAATATTGTAGGATCTAAATTTGCCTTTAAGGTTACATGAGAAAGCATTGATGTGCAAGTAGTTTTTCCATGAGTACCAGAGATAGCAACATTATATTTATGACCTTTCATTATTAATCCTAAAAATTCAGCTCTATCCATAAGGTCTATTTGTTTATTTTTAGCCTCTACTATCTCAGGATTATCACATGGTATAGCAGCTGTATAAACTACTAAGTCAACATCTTTCAAGTTATTTTTATCATGACCTATGTAAATTTCAGCGCCTTCAGATTTTAATTTATTAGTAATTTCAGATTCTTTAAAATCAGAACCTGATACCTTAAACCCCTTTGTTAATAAAACAGCAGCAAGTCCGCTCATACTAATACCGCCAATACCTATAAAATGAACTTTTTTATTTATATCTTTATTAAGATCAAAAGACAAAAGAATCAACCCCTTTTTCTATTAAGAATTATTTTATAAAATTAATGCAAATAGTTTTCACTTTATAATTATATACAAATTTAAGAAAATGAACACATAAAAAAGCTGTAAATTCAAGAAATTACTAAAATTTTATTGAAAAATCAATAATTATAAGTAAATTAAAAATATAAGTGATTAAAATCTATTGATATTGAGAAAAATATAGAATAAAATATGAATATTAGAGGGATAAAATTAACGAATAATTCGGAAAATAATAAAATGTAGGTGATATATATTGGAAAAATTAAGTAGAAATAGTAGGGTAGTAGCTATTACAAAAATTTTAACTGAAAATCCAAATAAGGTTATAGGATTAAATAGATTTTCAGAATTGTTAAATGCGGCAAAATCAACTATAAGTGAAGATATAGTAATAGTAAGAGAAATTTTAGAAAAGTTAGAAATGGGAAAGGTTGAGACTATAGCAGGGGCTGCTGGAGGAATAAAGTATATTCCAGGTATAGAAAATGAAAGTAGAAGGAAATTCGCAGAAGATATTTGTGAAATGTTAAAAGATGAAAGCAGAATAGTTCCAGGAAATTTCATATACATGACAGACCTAATGTATAATCCTCAAATTATAAGTAAAGCTGGGGTTATTTTATCTTCAGTATTTTATAATAAAGAAGTAGATTATGTTGTAACTGTGGAAACTAAGGGAATACCACTTGCGTATGAAGTTGCAAGAAATTTAGGAATTCCATTAGTTATAATAAGAAGAGATAATAAGGTTACAGAAGGATCTACTGTTACAATAAATTATGTATCTGGTACTAGCGGCAGAATTCAACAAATGTCCCTTTCAAAGAAATCAATGAAAGCTAAGAGTAAGTGTATATTTATAGATGACTTTTTAAGAGGTGGAGGAACTGCACAAGGTATAAAGGATTTATTAAGGGAGTTTGAAAGCGAACTAGTAGGAATCGGTGTGTTAGTAGATAATATAGGAGTTACACAAAAAAGAGTTGATGATTATATATCTATAGTAGATTTAAGACATTTAGGTGAATCTAAGGATTTAGAAGTTAGACCTTCAAATCTAATAAAATAGGCAAAAAATTCACAAATAATCAATTGTAAATGATAACTTTTAAAAAAAAATAGAAAATTTAAAAAATTTTATAATAAAAAAGAGGATTTCTACGATTTTTATAGAATTCTATATCTATCATAGCAACGGAGGTGTAGTGCAATGACAATAACCGATGTAAGGATTAGAAAGATAGCTTCCGATGGAAAAATGAAGGCTATAGTTTCTGTTACATTTGACAACGAATTTGTAGTTCATGACATCAAGGTAATCGAAGGACAAAATGGATTATTTATAGCTATGCCAAGTAGAAAGACACCAGATGGGGAGTTTAAGGATATAGCACATCCTATTAACACAGACACTAGAGAAAAGATTCAAACATCAATACTTGAAGCTTATGAAAAAGCAAAACTTGAGGATGAATCAGAGGCAATAGTTGGTTAGTTTGTATTGTTTAAAAATAAAAGGGATAACCCTTTTATTTTTTTTGCAAATTTTTAATATAACTATGGAGTAATACTAAAATATTAAGATTATATGCATGTATATAAGAGATTTAAGGTTGAAATACTCATTCTAATACAATATAATAGAATGAGATGTTTACGAACATTTTTTAAATTAATTATAAATTTGTCCTTAATATTTCAAATAAAGAGGTGTTTTTATGTATAAGTGTGCATTAATTTTGGCAGCTGGGCAAGGAACAAGGATAAAATCAGACTTACCAAAAGTTTTACATAAAATTTGTGGTAAAGAAATGGTGAACCATGTAATAGATACTATGAGAAAGGCTGATATAGAAGATATAAATGTAATAGTAGGAAAAGGGGCAGAATTAGTAAAAGAAAAAACTGCTTCAAGAAATATTAGCTATTCCATACAAGAGGAACAATTAGGAACAGGCCATGCTGTAAAATGTGCTATGGATTTTCTTAAAGGAAAAAAAGGTGTTGTAGGAGTTTTTTGTGGTGATGCACCATTAATTAAAGCAGAAACAGTTAATAATTTATTTAAATCACATATAGAAAACAATAATAGTGCAACTTTATTAAGTTCAATACTAGAAGATCCAACTGGATACGGAAGAGTAGTAAGAAAAGATAATGAAGTTTTAAAAATTGTAGAGCATAAAGATTGTGATGAAGAAGAGTTAAAGATAAAAGAAATGAATGCTGCAATATATTGCTTTGATATAGAAGAATTAGTAAGTTCATTAGACAAATTATCTAACAATAATAATCAAGGAGAATATTATTTAACAGATGTTATTGGAATACTAAAAGAAGAAGGAAAAAGCGTAGGAGCAGTTGTAATAGATTATGATGAAACAATAGGTGTTAATTCAAGAGTACAACTAGCAGAAGCAGAAGAAATATTAAGAAAAAGAATTAATTTAAAACATATGATAAATGGAGTAACGTTAATAGATCCTAATTCTACATACATAGGAGATGATGTAGAAATAGATAGAGATACAATAATATATCCAGGAAATGTTATAGAAGGAAATACTAAAATTGGAGAAGGTGTTATATTATACCCAAATTCAAGAATAGTGAATAGTATAATTTCAAATAATGTAGAAATTCAATCTTCAGTTATAATAGATAGTAAAATTGGAGAAAAAACTACAGTTGGTCCTTTTGCATATATACGACCAGAATCAATAATTGGAAATAATGCGAGAATAGGAGATTTTGTAGAAATTAAAAAATCTACTATAGGGAACAATACAAAAGTATCACATTTAACTTATATAGGAGATGCTTCTGTTGGTGAAAATTGTAATTTTGGATGTGGAACTGTTGTAGTCAATTATGACGGAAGTAAGAAAAATAAAACTATAATTGGAAATAATAGTTTTATAGGTTGCAATACAAATTTAGTATCACCAGTTAAAGTAGAAGATAATACTTATATAGCTGCAGGCTCAACAATAGTTAATGACGTAAAAGAGGGAGAACTAGCGGTAGCTAGAGCAAAGCAAAGAAATATAGAAGGTTGGGTAGCTAAGAAAGGTCTTACTAACAAATAGTTATTTAGATAAACAAAAGTGCCAAAAATTTTAAGGAGGTCTTCATATAATGATAACCCATGGAAAAAATATAAAGATATTTACTGGAAACTCACATCCAGAATTAGCAAAAGAAGTAGCTGACATTTTAGGATTACCACTAGGTAAAGCTAAGGTTTCAACCTTTAGCGATGGAGAGATATCAGTTGATATAGCGGAAACTGTAAGAGGAACAGATGTGTTCTTAGTTCAATCAACTAGTTCACCAGTTAACAATAATTTAATGGAACTTTTAATAATGATAGATGCATTTAAGAGAGCTTCCGCAGGTAGGATTACAGTAGTTATGCCTTACTATGGATATGCTAGACAAGATAGAAAAGCTAAATCAAGAGATCCAATTACAGCAAAACTAGTAGCAGATCTTTTAACTGCCGCAGGTGCTCATAGAGTATTAACAATGGATTTACATGCAGCTCAAATTCAAGGATATTTTAATATACCAGTTGATCATTTATTAGGATCACCAATATTAGCTAAGTATTTCGTTGAAAAAGGCTTTGATGAAGATGAAGATGTAGTAGTAGTTTCTCCAGATTTAGGAAGTGTTACTAGAGCTAGAAAGTTTGCTGATAGATTACATGCACCAATAGCAATTATAGATAAGAGAAGACCAAAAGCAAATGTATCAGAAATAATGAATATTATAGGTGATGTAAAAGGCAAAAGATGTATACTTATAGATGATATGATTGATACAGCAGGCACTATTGCAAATGCTGCAAATGCGTTAAAAGACTTAGGTGCTAAAAATGTTTATGCATGTTGCACTCATGGAGTTTTATCAGGACCAGCTTTTGAAAGAATAAATAATTCAGCAATTGAAGAATTAGTTATGTTAAATACTATAAAGCTACCAGAAAGAGATGGATTAGTTAAATTTAAGGCATTATCAGTAGCTCCATTATTTGCAGAAGCAATAAAGAGAATATATGATGATGAACCAATAAGCAAATTATTTGAAGTTTAATACATAATGGATAATAAGCCCCTAAGAAGCACAAACTTTTTAGGGGCTTATTAAATTAATAATTTGTAACAAATGTAAATTATTATTAAGAAATATTAATATAAGGATTAAATCAATTATAATAAGAATAAGGAAGGTGTTATTATGGATAATAGACTAAATAAGATATTAATAGTAGATGATGATGAAAATATATGTGAAGTTATAAATATGTACTTATTGAGTGCAGGATATGAAACAAGAAAGTGTCATAATGGAAAAGAATCTTATGGGATGTTTGAGGACTTTAAGCCAGATTTGGTTCTTTTAGATATAATGTTGCCAGGAATGGATGGAGTAGAGGTATTAAAGCTAATTAGAAAAAATAGTGAGATTCCTATAATTATGTTAACTGCAAAAGGTGATACCTTTGACAAGGTTTTAGCTTTGGAATTAGGAGCAGATGATTATGTTGTAAAACCTTTTGAGCCAAAAGAACTATTAGCCAGAGTAAAGGCTGTTATGAGAAGGTATAATTATGATGAAAAAGATACTGAAGCAATTAATTATTCAGATCTTACTATAGATGCCAGTTCATACAATGTTACTTATAAAGGAATGGAGATAAAAATGCCTCCAAAGGAATTTGAATTACTTCATTACTTAGCAAGTAATAAAAATAAGGTTTTTACTAGAGAACAATTACTTTGTGAAGTATGGGGATATGATTATCCAGGAGATTCAAGAACTGTGGATGTGCATATTAAAAGGTTAAGAGAAAAAATTAGCGGTGGAGAGAATTGGCAAATAGAAACAGTTTGGGGAGTTGGATATAAATTTGAGGTGAAGTAATGAAGAGGAAAGGTGTTATATATAAGCTTTTAGTCGCTTTTTCATTAATAACATCAATAATATTAATATTAGTGGGAATGATTTTGACGGCATGGATTAATAAAGAATATTCATCTCAAAGAATTGAACGTATAAATAGTTATATGGCTATGATTCAAGAGCTTACGTCAGAGTTTTTAAATGGTAATGGAGAGACAGGGTATGATGATTTAAAAAAAATGATGAATATAGTAAAAACTTCTGTTAATAAAGATTCTATAATTTTAGATAATCAAGGATATGTTTATGCCATATCAGATGATAAATTTAATTATTTAATGTATAGTAAATTAAGCATATCAGATTCAGATATAGATTTGTTAAAGCAAGGAAAAATTATAGAAAGAAAATTTGTGGATAGTCATAATGACATATATAGGTGTTACTATAAGCCCTTGGTAAATGGCGGAAGCTTCAGTGGGGCAGTAGCTCTTATTGAAAGTGCTAATGGTGTTACTTTATGGAGAAATATATATGCTGTTATATGGATATCGGTAATGGGTGCTGTTGTTCTATCTAGTATAATAGCTTACTATTTAGCTAGAAAAATACTACTAAGACCTTTATCAGAGATTACTAATTCAGCTAAAAGATTAGCCAAGGGAGAAGTTGAAAAAAGAATTTACATAAATTCTCAAGATGAAATAGGTGAACTAGCAGATTCTATAAATGCCATGGCTGAATCTTTAGAAAAAGTGGATAATATAAGGCGTGAATTTATATCAAATGTTTCTCATGAGTTAAGATCTCCTATAACTTCTATTAAAGGATTTATAACAGGGATAATAGATGGTGTTATTCCAAAGGATAAGGAAAGCTATTATTTAAATATAGTAAATGATGAAATATGTAGGCTATCAAGATTGGTAAATGATCTCTTAGATATATCTTCTATGGAGTCAGGGAAGTTTAAGTTAAATATTATTAATATGGATATAAATGAAATCATAACATTATGCATATTAAATTTAGAAGGAAAAATAAAAGAAAAGAAAATTAATGTTGAAATTATATTTAGTAATAGTCATGAGTATTGTAATGGAGATAGAGATAGGATAATACAAGTTGTTACCAATTTGCTTGAAAATGCTATAAAATATGGACATGAAGGTGGAAAGATATTAGTAGAAACTTACACTAAGGGAGACTTTGTGTATGTAAGTATATTTAATAATGGCCCTAATATATCTAGGGAAGATATAAATAAGATATGGGAGAGATTTTATAAAATGGATAAGTCCAGAACTAATAAGATAAGTACAGGACTTGGATTACCTATTGTTAGGTTGATATTATCTCAACATAACCAAGATATTTGGGTGAATAATATTGATGGAAAAGGTGTTAAGTTTACTTTTACTTTATCTAGGGAGAATGGATAGTTGTATATTATTTAAGAAGGAGTGGATTCTATGGATAAAAAAATAAAAGATGAATTTGAAAATGAAGAAAAATTTATGTGTGAATACCTTCCTTCAATACAATTTAGAAGAAGAAAAATTAAATCTAATATTAAATTAATTAGTAAGGTAATTAGTTTATTAGTGGTAGCAGGTATATCAGGAGCGGTATTTTCCAACTTAGCTATACAAAATAAGTACAAAAATTTAATTAATAACTTTGATGAAAAAGTAGAAAGAAATACTATCATTTTAAGTTACTCTAAAATAATAGAAAAGGTAAAGCAATCTTTAGTAACAATAAGTGATAATGAAGAAAATTTAAGTAAGAACAAGTATTTTGAAAATAATGTTACTGGTATAATAGTAGAAAGTGATGGTAAAATACTAACAAATTATTCAAAGATAAAAGATTTAAAAGATATATATGTTAAGTTACCTATGCTTGGAGTGAAACCTGTTAAAGCAAAATTAATTGTAGGAAACGAAGATATAGATATGGCAATTATACAAGTTGAATATAATGGGGAATTAAAGCCAATCAAACTTGCTGAAAAATCCAATATGGTAGAGGGAACCGAAGTTACCCTTATAAGTAATTCCACGGGGGATGAGTATATCGATAGCATAATACCAGGAGTTATAACTTCCACAAATAGAGTTTTAAACTCTAATCAACATGAATATAAGGTGTTGGAAACTAATATACCTATAACTCCAATAAATACAGGGGGAGTTATAACTAATTCTAATGGAGAACTTATAGGATTATCTAGCTATAAAGTAACAAGAAGCATAAATCAAGATGGATTATATTATGCAAATAATTTAAAGTCGATAGAAGAAATAATAAATTCTACAAATGAAATAGGAGAAAAACTTGGTATTTTAGAAGGTGGATTTCTAAAAGCCAATGTTATTGGATTTTATATAGCTGAAATTAAACAAGATAGTAATGGATATGAATCTGGACTAAGGCCAACTGATATAATAATGAGTATCGATGGTAATGAAATAAATAGTATGAGTCAATTGACAGAAGTATTAAAAGCAAAGAAAACTGGAGATACTTTAAAGTGTAAGGTTATGAAATCTGGAAAAGTTGAAGATTTAGAAGTGAAATTAGAAATAAATAAATAAATATTTCAGTATTTGCAGCCTAGTAAAGGGCTGCATTTTTATTTTAAAGTACTTTTATTATCGTAAAAAACTAGTATAATAATAAATATGCTGATAGCTATTAGGAGGTTGCATAATATGTTTTTAATTGTTGGATTAGGAAATCCAGGAAAAGAATATAATGGTACTAGACATAATATAGGATTTGATGCTATAGACTATCTTTCAGATAAGTATAATATAGATGTTAATAGGATAAAATTTAAAGGTATATATGGAGAGGGTTTTATAAATAATAATAAAGTTATTTTGTTAAAACCAACAACCTATATGAATTTAAGTGGAGAAAGTATAAGAGAGGTAGTAAACTTTTATAAATTAAAAAATGAAGAAGTCATAGTAATATATGATGATGTTAGTTTAGAAATTGGGAAGCTTAGGATTAGAGAAAAAGGAAGTGCTGGTGGGCATAATGGGATTAAAAGTATAATAGGTAATATAAATACAGAGGTTTTTCCGAGAATTAAGATAGGTGTAGGACAACCTAAGGGCGATTTAGTTTCGCATGTATTAGGTAGATTTACAAAAAAAGAATCAGAAGATTTAATGGAAGTTATAGAAGCTTCTGCAAATGCAGTAGAGATAATGATAAAAGAAGGAACAAAAGAAGCAATGAATAAATTTAATGGGTTTAAATTATCCCAAAAAGAATAAATAAGGACGGTGCATATTAATGAGATTAAAGGGGGTACTACAACCTTTAAGAGAAAGCTCTACTTTTAACGAAATAATATCTAGTATAAATAATAAAAAATATCCAATTAATATAAATGGATTATCAGATTCAGGAAAAAGCTATAGTATTTTTGGAATTTATGAAAATATAAATTCACCAATGATAATATTAACCCATAGTGATATGGAAGCTAAAAATATATATGAAGATTTAAGTTTTTATACAAATGATGTTTATTATTTTCCAGCAAAAGAAGTAGTATTTTATAATATAGATGCTATTTCAGGAGACTTAAGGTGGGCTAGGATAAAGGTAATTAAAAAAATATTAGATAATAATAAAAAAATTATAGTGACTTCGATAGATTCACTAACATCTGTGTACACGCCAAAAGAGTTATTTTTAAAGTACACCTTCAAACTAAATATAGATGATGAAGTTGATTTTAAAGATTTATCTAAGAAGTTATTGGAAAGTGGATATGAGAGGGTAGAGTCAGTAGAAGGAAAAGGAGAATTTTCTTTAAGGGGAGGAATATTAGATGTATTTCCACCAACTACTACATATCCTTATAGAATAGAATTATTTGGAGATTCTATAGATTCAATAAGAACATTTAATACTGAATCACAAAGAAGTATTGAAAAGGTTGACAGTGTAGAGATATTCCCAGCAAAGGAAGTCATTTTAAGTGAAGAGGCTTTAAATAGAGGAAAAGAGAATATACTTAATGAATTAGAGGATATAAAAGCTAAGGCTAAAAAGGATGAAGAAAGAATTCAGAAATTAGAAAACATGGTGAGAGCTAATATAGAATCCTTAAGTGAAACCTTAACATTTGAAACATTAGACAGCTATTTACCTTATTTCTATCATAAGTCGGATAGCTTTTTTGACTATGTAAAAAATTATACATATATAATTGATGACGTTAAAAAATGTGAAGGAAAGCTAGAAAGTTGTTATTTTGAATTTAGTGAAAATTATGAAGCTTTCTTACAAAGAGGTGGAATTTTACCTAAACAAAGTGAGCTTTTATTAGACAAAGAAGATTTAATAGAGATTTTAGAACTTCAAAAAGTAATAACTTTAGATATATTTGGAGTTAATAGTAATATACTAAGGCCTATAGACAGTTATTCTCTAAAAGAGGTAACTCTTAATAGTTATCAAGGGCAATTAGATTTGCTAATAGAAGATATTAAAGAAAAGAAATTAAATGGATATAAAACTTTAATATTATCAGGAACAAGGGCAAGGGGAGAAAGGCTTGTAAATACATTAAGAGATAGGGAAATAGAAAGTTCATATAGAGAAGATATAAATTCTATAGAATTTGGAGAAGTGGTAATTACCTTTGGTAATTTATTAAAAGGTTTTGAATATCCAGATTTAAAAATATGTGTGATTTCAGATAAAGATGTATTTGGAGAAGCTAAAAGAAAAATAACTAAAAAGGCGAATAAAAGAAAAGGTATAGCAAAAATAAAAAGTTTTGCAGAACTTAAGCTTGGGGATTATGTTGTTCATGCTAATCATGGTGTTGGTGTATATAAAGGGATAAAGCAAATTGAGGTTGGAGGTCATACAAGGGATTACTTAGATATTGTTTATGATAAAGGTGATAAACTATATGTACCTGTAGACCAATTAGATTTAGTTCAAAAATATATAGGTAGTGAAGGAAAAACACCTAAAATAAATAAGCTTGGAAGTAATGATTGGAGTAAGGCAAAGGCTAAAGTTAAAAAGTCTATAAATGAGATAGCAGAAGATTTAGTTAAACTGTATGCGGCAAGAGCCACATTAAGAGGATACAAGTTTAAAAAGGATACCGAATGGCAAAGGCAGTTTGAAGATGAATTTCCTTTTGAGGAAACACCAGATCAGTTAACATCATTAGAAGAAATAAAAGGGGACATGGAAACTGATAAGCCTATGGATAGACTTTTATGTGGTGATGTTGGTTATGGTAAAACTGAAGTGGCTGTTAGAGCTGCATTTAAGGCTGTTATGGATGGTAAGCAAGTTGCATTTTTAGTGCCTACAACAATATTAGCAGAACAGCATTATAAGAATATGACAAAAAGATTTTCAGATTTTCCTGTAAAGATAGACATGATAAGTAGGTTTAGAAGTGCAAAGGAACAAAAAAATACCCTTCAAGCTGTTAAAGAGGGAAATGTTGATATATTAATAGGAACTCATAGATTAGTGTCTAAAGATATTGTTTTTAAAGATTTGGGACTTTTAATAATAGATGAAGAGCAAAGATTTGGAGTTGCACAAAAAGAAAAAATAAAAGGGTTAAAGAAGAATGTAGACGTATTAACTTTAAGTGCAACCCCTATACCAAGAACTCTTCATATGTCATTAACTGGTGCAAGAGATATATCTGTAATAGAGACACCACCAGAGGAAAGATATCCTATTCAAACATATGTTGTTGAACAAAATGATCAACTTGTAAGAGATGCTATATTAAGAGAAGTGAACAGAGATGGTCAAGTTTACTATGTATATAATAGAGTTGAAAGTATAGAAGGCATGGCTAAATATATAAGGGATTTAGTCCCTGAGTGCAATGTTGGAATTATACATGGACAAATGACAGAACGCCAGCTTGAAAAAGAAATGGTAAGCTTTATGAATAAAGAATATGATATATTAGTCTGCACTACTATTATAGAGACTGGAATAGATATACCAAATGTTAATACAATGATAGTTCATGATTCGGATAAAATGGGTTTATCTCAACTTTATCAATTAAGAGGTAGAGTTGGAAGATCTAATAGAATAGCATATGCATACTTTATGTACACTAAAGACAAGATACTAACTGAAGTGGCAGAAAAAAGGTTAAAAGCTCTTAAAGATTTTACAGAACTCGGCTCAGGCTTTAAGATAGCAATGAGAGATCTAGAAATAAGAGGGGCTGGAAACATGATGGGTTCAGCTCAACATGGGCATATGGCGGTAATAGGATATGATTTATACTGTAGAATGTTAGAAGATACAATAAAGATTATAAAAGGTGAAATAGACAAAGAACCTATTGAGACAACTGTGGATATAAAGGTAGATGCTTATATACCAGGAACTTATATAGAAGATGAAATTCAAAAAATTGAAATCTATAAAAAGATTGCGGCTATAGATGGATTAGAGGATTATATGGATATAAAATCTGAACTTGAAGATAGATATTCAGAAGTTCCAGAAGCAGTATATAATTTAATGGACATAGCTTATATAAAGAGCAAAGCAAAACTACTTTCAATAGAGGAAATAAAAGAAACACCAAAGGAAGTAAGATTTATATTTGCAGACGGAGTTAAGAATTTAAATAACATATATAGATATTTACTAGAAAATTATAAAGAAAAAGTATTTTTAATGTTTGGAGAAAAGCCTTATTTTGCAGTAAGATTTTCAGAAATTAAAAAAGAAAATTTACTAGGATTTTATAAAGAAATGTTAGAAAATTTAATAAAAAATATGTAAATATAATTTAAAAAATTGAATAACTGACACAATATTGATATACTAATTATGTATAATGGTATTGAAACAAATTAAAAAGAAATGAGGGAACATCATTGGCTAAAATTAAGAAGATTATAGCTGCAGGAGCTTTAAGTATATTTGCTTTTTCAGCAGTTGGATGTGAAATGATACAAAGGACACCAGAATCAATAAAAAATACTGTAGTAGCAAAGGTTGGAGATGTAAAGATAACTAAGGGAGATGTAGATGAAATTGCAGATCCATATTTAAAGCAATACTATGGTGAAGGCTATGAAAGTAAAACTGAACTTTCAGATGCTATAAAAGAAATGAGAACTCAAGCCTTAAATTTATTGGTTGAAGAAAAAATAATACTAAAAAAGGCGGAAGAGTTAGGAGTAACTCCAACTCAAGAAGAAATTGATGAAGAAGTTCAAAAATATATAGATAGTATGAAAGCAAATTATGGTGGAGATGAAGGTTTTAACTCTGCCCTTGAAAGTGCTGGCATGACATTAGATGATTTTAAAACTAATGTTACTTCAAGTATGAAGAGCCAATTAGCAACAACTAAAGTAACAGAAGAAATATTTAAAGATGTAAATATAACAGACGAAGAAATAAATACTTATTATGAAGAAAATAAAGAAGGATTTAGTGAAGCAAATATTTCTCATATTTTAATTAGTGATGAAGCAAAGGCAAAAGAGACAAGAGAAAAAGCTGTAAAAGGCGAAGACTTTGCAACATTAGCTAAGGAACTTTCAGAAGATACAGGAACTAAGGAAGCTGGTGGAAGCTTAGGTGTTATTAAATATAATTCAACTCAATATGTGCAAGAATTTATGGATGGATTAAAAGCTCTTAAAGAGGGTGAGATTTCAGAACCTGTAAAGAGTCAATTTGGATACCATATAATAAAGGCAACAGATATAAAACATAAAACATTAGAAGAATCAAAGGATACTATAAAAACTACTTTAGAAAATGAAAAGAAAAATGAAGTTTATAAAAATTCTGTTGAGCAATGGAAAAAAGATTATAAAGTAAAAACATACGAAGATAAACTTTAAGCAAGTATCAATTTACAGTTTATAATTAACAATTGCAGAACAAATTTAGCCAAGGCTGAATTTATCATTAAATAAATGTATTATGGTGAAGTGGATTCATTTGAGATCTACTTCACTTATTTTTTTCAATAAATTCCAAGGTAGGAGAGATTTCTACCTTAATTGTTAGTTGTCAATTGTCAATGTTTTTTCTTATTTTAATAAATTTTGGTTATAAGTGCATAAAATTTCTAAGAAGTCAAATAATAATATTGCAACTAATTATTATTAATTAAAGGAGGTAGCTCACAATAATGAAGGCGACAGGAATTGTTAGACGTATTGATGACTTAGGTAGAGTAGTTATACCAAAGGAAATAAGAAGAACTTTAAGAATTAGAGAAGGTGATCCTTTAGAGATTTTCACTGATAGAGAAGGTGGAGTTATTTTAAAGAAATACTCACCGATTGGAGAACTTACAGATTTCTCTAAGGAGTATGCAGAAAGCTTACAACAAGCAATTGGACATATTGTTTTAATAGCCGATAAAGATGCATTTATATCAGTAAGTGGAGCATCTAAAAGAGATTACATGGAAAGAAAAGTCAGCGTAGAGTTAGAAAGAATAATGGAAGAAAGAAGAGCTGTGCTTATAACAGATCAAAATAAGACTATTCCATTACATAATGATGAAGAGGTTGGTAAATATACTAGCCAAGTAATTTCACCTATAATCGCTGAAGGGGATGCAATCGGAGCAGTAATAATGCTGTCAAAAGAATCAGAAGAAAAACTAGGAGAATTAGAGTTGAAATTATCTGAAACAGCTTCTTCTTTCTTAGGCAAACAAATGGAACAATAAAATTAATAATTAATTAAATATGAAGTTATCAATAAAATAAAGTAATAATACCTCTAAACTTACAATACAAATTTACTAGAACTAATTTGAAGTTTGGAGGTATTTTATGAAGAAACAGTCATTGCTTAAAGCAAGCTTAGTTCTTGGAATAGCAGGAATATTAGCCAGGTTTTTAGGGTTATTTTTTAGATGGCCATTAATAATGTTAATAGGAGACGAAGGTGTTGGTTATTATCAGATGTCGTATCCTTTATACATGTTCTTCGTTGCTATGGCATCAGGAGTGCCTGTAGCTATTTCAAAGATGATATCTGAAAGAAGAGTGAAGGGGGATATACAAGGGGTATTTGAAATTGTAAAAGAGTCAACTATACTAATGATGTTTTTAGGTGTTGGTACAACCCTTATATTATTCATTTTTGCTAAACCTATTATTAAATTTGTTCAGTGGGACATGAAATCATATTACGCTTTACTTGGGATATCATTTGCACCATTTGTGATATCTATAATGACAATATATAGAGGTTTTTTTCAAGGATTACAAAATATGACTCCATCGGGAATGTCTCAAATACTTGAGCAAATTGGTAGGGTAATAATAGGAGTTGGACTTGCTATACTACTTTTACCAAAGGGAATAGAATATGCAGCAGGGGGAGCAGCTTTTGGTGCTGCGGCTGGAGGTACAATAGGAGCAACATATCTTTATGAAAAGTATAAAAAAGTAAAAAAACAAATGTGGAATAAAAAAATAAAAAGTAATCCTGAAGTTTTGACATCTATATTAAAAATAGCTTTACCTATTTCAATAGGGACAACAGTTGGAACTATAATGAGCTTAATTGATTCTATACTAGTTCCGCAAAAATTATTGCAGGCAGGGTTAACGTCGGAAGGAGCCACTATTTTATATGCTCAGCTAACAGGAAAGGCGAATGTTATTACAAATATACCATTAACTTTATCTATGGCATTAGGAACTTCATTAATTCCTATAATAGCAGAAAATTATATTATGAATAGGAAAAAAGATTTAGAATCTAAAGTGCAATTATCATTAAAATTATCTATGTTAATAGCAATGCCATGTACCTTAGGATTATTTTTTCTTGCAGGACCAATAATGAAACTCATATTTCCCGGGAAATATGATGGCATAGAAATAATGAGATATATGTCTTTAGCAGTTCCATTTATAATCATAACTCAAACTACAACTTCAATTATGCAAGGGATAGGTCATTATATAAGACCTATAATAAATTTATTTATTGGATGTATAATAAAGGTTATATTAACATTTATTTTAGTTTCTATGCCTAATATAAATATATATGGAGCTGTAATTGCTAGTATATCAGCATATTTAGTCGCAACAATATTAAATATAATTTCTTTGAAAGTTAGGCTAAAGCTAAAATTAGATATATTTCAAGGGTTTATTAAGCCTATAGTGGCCTCATTAATTATGATAATAGGGGTAGTGGTAGCGTATTTATTTTTATTTAATAAAACTAGTAGCAATGGTTCTTCTTGCTTAGCAGCTATATTTTTGGGTATTATTATATATATAGCATTAATACTATTACTAAAAGTATTTAGCATAGATGAAATAAAAAGTAAAATTATAAAAAATTAATTAGTAAGGAGAGAACCTAATGATAAAAATAATAGGTTTAGGACCAGGCGCACCAGAAGCTTTAACAATAGGAGCTGTTAAAGCCTTAGAAGAAGGAAAGAATATTTATTTTAGAACAGAAAAACATCCAACAGTTAATTATTTAAAAGGCAAAATAAAAGATTTTAAAACATATGATAATTATTATGAAACATCAGATAGCTTTGATGAAGTCTATAATAATATTGCAAGAGATATAATAGATAAGTACTCTAATGAACATGAATTAGTATATGCGGTTCCTGGACATCCATTGGTGGCAGAAAAATCAGTTTTTAATCTTATAAAGTTATGTGATGAAAAGGGAATAAAATATGAGATAGTTCCAGCAGTAAGTTTTATAGATGCTATGATGGATGTATTAAAGATAGATCCAATAGAAGGATTAAAGATAATAGATGCTTTTGATATGAAAAATCAAGTCCTAGATAAGAGAATAGGGACTATAATAACTCAAGTATATAACCAATTAATAGCTTCAGAAGTTAAACTAAAATTATTAGATTATTATAATGATGAAACAGAAATATATTATGTTAGAGCAGCGGGAATAGTTTCAGAAGAGTCAGTAAGAAAAATCCCTATATATGAGCTTGATATGCAAGAAGATATAGATTATTTAACATCACTATATATACCAAGGGATATTGATAATAAGAAGGATTTCAATGATTTAATTGAAATAATAGATAGATTAAGAGGAGAAGATGGATGTCCTTGGGATATGGAACAAACTCATGATAGTATAAAAAATGAACTTTTAGAAGAAGCATATGAGGTTGTAGATAGCATAAATAATGATGATATAGATGGTATGATAGAGGAACTTGGAGATGTATTATTACATGTTGTGTTCCATGCATCAATAGGAAAAGATGATGGGTATTTTAATATTAGTGATGTAATTGAAGCTATATGCAAAAAGATGATATATAGGCATCCACATGTTTTTGGAAAAGGTAAGGTTTTAAGTAGTGGAGAAGTCCTTGATAATTGGGAAGAAATTAAAAAGGAAGAAAAGAATTTTGAAACTATAACAGAGGAGATGAATGCAGTGGCTAATGCATTACCGTCTTTAGTTAGAGCGCATAAGGTTCAAAAAAAGGCAGCAAAGGTAGGATTTGATTGGGATAATGTAGAAGATGCAGCTTTAAAGATTAATGAAGAATTAAAAGAGGTATTAGATGTATATAAATCCAATAATAAGGAAAAAATAAAGGATGAGGTAGGAGACTTAATATTTGCATGTGTTAATGTAGCCAGAAAATTAAATATCAATGAAGAAGAAGCAGTAAATTCAACAATACAAAAATTTATAAAAAGATTTTCTTTTATAGAGCAAACAGCTTTAAAATCTAAGAAAAATTTAAGTGATATGACATTGGAAGAAATGGATGCTTTATGGAATGAAGCAAAAAAAAATAAATAATTTCACAAAATAAGAAGGATTTATAAGATGTTTGAAGAATAATATATAATGGTTTATGCTATACTATAAATAACTTATTGTAATAAATAGCTTTTATAACAAAAAATTCATATTGTTATAGACTAGTAATAAAAGACGATATATAATAAGAGAATGTAGTTATAGTACATATTAACAGAAATAGTTAACTACTAAAATATATAACGGGTTATTTAAGGAGGATGTAATTGTGAATAAAGCAGAATTAATCACTAGCATGTCAGAAAAAAGTAAATTAACTAAAAAGGATGCCGAGTTAGCTTTAAAAGCATTTATAGAAAGCGTTGAAGAAGCTTTAGAAAAAGGTGAAAAAGTTCAATTAGTTGGATTTGGAACTTTCGAAACAAGAGAAAGAGCTGCAAGAGAAGGCAGAAATCCAAGAACTAAAGAAACTATAAATATTCCAGCTTCAACAGTTCCAGTATTTAAAGCTGGTAAAGAATTCAAAGAAAAAGTTAATAAGTAGGATATTAGGAACCCGAGTTTTCTCGGGTTCTTTTAATAATGTAAATTAGTAATAAAAAGGAGAATAGTTATGAGATTAGATAAATATCTTAAAGTTTCAAGAATTATAAAAAGAAGAACAATAGCTAAAGAGGTTTGTGAAGGTGGAAGAGTATCTATTAATGAAAAGGTAGCAAAGCCATCAACAGTTGTAAAAGAAGGAGATATAATAGAAATACAATTTGCAAACAGATCATTAAAGGCTAGAATAACGAATATAGTAGAACATGTAAAGAAAGAAAATGCAAAAGAAATGTATGAGATCCTAGAAGGAGAAGAAGATAAAGAATAAAAATAAAATCTCATTCATATATTTTATAAAGAATATGTGGAGGAGATAAAATGGAAAAGAAGATTGAAAATAAGTTAGAAGAGCCAAGAAGCAGTATAACTTTAGAAAATAGAAAGAAAATGACTCTTACAGGAGTAGAAGAAGTTATAAGTTTCGATGATGAAAAGATTTTATTAAATACAAAATTAGGGTTTTTAACTATTAAGGGATCAGAACTAAAAATGAATAAATTAGATGTACAAAATGGTGATGTAATAATTGTGGGGAATGTATCATCTATAGTTTATAGTAGTAAAGAAGTAAAGAAAGAAAAAGAAAGTATAATTTCTAGATTGTTTAAATAGGTGGATGCATGCCGTTATCAATAGATGTACAATTTGACATAGTTATGTACTCTATTTTATCAGGAGTACTAATAGGAATTATGTTTGATCTATATAACATAATAAGAGGAGTAAAGATACCTAAAATAATAATTATCCTAGAAGATATATTATTTTGGGTATTAACTGCTATTATAGTATTCACTTTTTTACTATATACCAATTATGCTTTTTTAGGCCCATATGTTTATATTTTTATGATCATAACCCTGATGATTTATTTAAAGTTAATAAGCCCTATAGTTTTAAAATTAGAGAGATATATAATAGATAAAGTTAGTAAAGTTATAAGAATACTTTTTAAAAATTTAATTTATCCTATAAAAATAATATATTACAGTATTTGCGGAAAAAAATAATGAAAAGCAAGAACATAAAAAAATAGCTTGAATAAAATATATATAGTGTTTAAAATATAGTATATAATATATTTTAAAGAGGGTGAGAGCAATTAAAAGGCAAGTAACTCTTAAAAGATTAGTTATAATTTTTATTTTTGCAGTTTTTATATTTAATTATATTAAACAGGAAATTACAATGAAAAAAATTCAAGAAGATATTATTACTAGCCAAAATCAATTAGAAGAGCTTAAAAATAAGAATAGTAAATTAGAAGCAGACTTAAAAAAAGTTCCTTCTGATGAATATATAGAAAAGCTTGCAAGAGAAAAACTAGGAATGATAAAAGAAGGGGAAAAAGTTGTAAATCCTAAAACGCAAAATTAAAGAATATGTTTTAAAACTATAAAAAAAGGTTATTATTATAATAACATATATTATTTAATTTTTAAGGAGGAATCTTTGTAACATGACCTTGATGGCAGGAAACATATTAGAAGGTACAGTGGTTAATATAACTAGTTTTGGGGCTTTTGTAGAAATAGAAGGCAAAACAGGATTAGTTCACATTTCAGAAGTAGCAGATTCATTTGTTAAGGATATTAGACAACACCTTAATGAACAAGATAAGGTAAGAGTAAAGGTAATATCAATTGACGATAACGGAAAAATAAGCTTATCAATTAAGCAAGCAAATGTTCAAAAGAAATCAGTTAAACCTATGGAGATAGACTGGTCTTCAGAAACTAAAAAAGGTGGTTCAAATTCAGGAAATTTTGAAGATATAATGTCAAGATTTTTAAAGGATAGCGAAGAAAGAATGCAAGATGTTAAAAAGAATCAAGACTTTAAATCTAAAAATGGAAGAAGAAGTTTTTAATAAGATAATTAATGACATCATATAAATTTAATATATAAATCTATAAGGACTATCACTAAATTTAAATTGTTTGGTGGTAGTTTTCTTTTTCGCTTTTTACTAGGTAGCTTAACAAAATATAAAAAATGAAAAAAGGGTGTTGACACTATGTGAAACATAATATATAATTAATTTTGTCGTTAAGAGACGAAGAAAAAATATGCTGAAGTGGCGGAACTGGCAGACGCACAGGACTTAAAATCGTCGGGCTCATAACCCGAAGGTCGTAGGTTCAAGTCCTGCCCCCGCAACCAAAATATGGCGGAATAGCTCAGCTGGCTAGAGCACTCGGTTCATACCCGGGGTGTCGTAGGTTCAAGTCCTATTTCCGCTACCATGCATGCTGAAGTGGCGGAACTGGCAGACGCACAGGACTTAAAATCCTGCGGTGGTTAAACACCGTACCGGTTCGATTCCGGTCTTCAGCACCAAAAGCACTTAATTTAATTAAGTGCTTTTTTTATTTGTTTACTTTAAGTTTTTAAGTTATTTAATATATGGTTAAGATTAGTGTTTAAAGTTAGTCGTAAAATAAAGTATATGACTAAAAATTATAAAATATTAATATCGTATAATTTTTAATTCTTCATAAAGAATTATATAATGACAAATTTGTCTTGAAAACATTTAACGTGAATTCAACTTTAAGTTTATATAAAAACAGGAATGATACCTTAAATTTCATTAATACTAACAAAATATTATGATAAAGCCTATAAAAACTGACTATGTCAGATAATAAAAAATATTTGGCTAGCTATAAGGAATTTTATATATTATTGTCCAACGAAAAAAATAATAAGATACACCATATGACATATATTTCAGAAATGTAATGATATAATTTAAATTACATTTTATGGAAATTGGAGGGACGTATATGCAGTATGGTGTTGATATATCAACATATAAGAGGTTGGAAAAGAGGAACAATAAAAATGAACTAAACGCTCAGAATTCATCAATAGGAATGGTTATATCTTTTATAATAGGATTTTTACTAAGTAGGGTTTTACTATCAATAACAGTAGAAATGGGTATAGCACCTTTTGGAATTGCATACCTTATAGGAATAAAAAAAGAAAAGAGCAAAAATGTATTATTATCTCTTATGGGAATAATAATAGGATACTTCTCCATATATAAGAGTTTAGAAGGAGCTTTCTCTTATTGTATAGTAGCTTTTATAGTGATGATATATATTGAAATATGCAACAAATTAGAGTTAAAACAAAGAGATACAATAATTTTCGGCTTGATATTCTCAATTTTCTTTATATATAATTTATTAGTAAATAATCAACCTATAGGAGTTAATTTAACATTTTCTGCTTTAAAGGTAATAAGTATAATACCGGTAAAATACATACTAAATTATGCACTAAATTGTGTAGATGAATTAGAAAGTAATTATTTTTTCTCAACAGAAGAATTAATAAGTATAGGACTATTATTATGTTTATTGGTAGCAGGAATAGGTAATTTAAATATTTTTGATATATATGTAAGAAATATATTGGCATTAGCTGTTATAGCTGTTTTTGCATATGTTGGAGGATCTGGTCTAGGAGCGGCCATAGGTGTTTCTATGGGTTTTGTAATAGGGATGACTAGTAATGATATAATAATATATATTAGTTTATATAGTTTATGTGGACTTATTATAGGGATATTCAAAGATACTGGAAGAGTATTTTCATCAATAGCTTATTTAGTTGTGTATTTTATAATATCAATGTATTCTGATAAATTTTCAATTTATGGGGGAATAGAAGTTTTAATATCTGCAACAATCTTTATAGCAATTCCTAAAATCTTTATAGAGTTTATAAGTAGGGAATTTAATCAAGAAAAGAAGACTGAAAGTATAAATGATGTGCATTTAAATGGAATAAAAAATGAATTTGTTGATAGATTGAACTCAATGAAATCTATATTATCAAGTTTATCAGCATCTATATTAAATTTAGGTGAAAATGATATTTTATCATTAAGTAATAAAGGTACTGCTATGGTGGAAAGTTTAGCAGATAGAGTTTGTTATAATTGTGAGCTTAAACAAAGATGTTGGGATCGTAACTTGCATTCCACTTTTGAGGGATTTTCTGAACTTATAAGTGGTTGCGAGAATAATGAAATGAATTTTCCACAGAGCTTAGAAAAGAAATGCGTTAAGAAAAGAGGATTAATAAAAAATGCTCAAGAAATTGTAAATAATTATACTGTGAATGAGGCATTAAGAACTAGACTTGCAGAAGGCAGAAGTCTAATAGCTAATCACATAAATAATATATCTTCTACTATGGGAGATATGATTAGAGACTTTGAAAATGATATATCAATTTGTTCAGAGATAGATAAGGTTCTTAAGAAGGCTTTAAATAAAAACAAGATTGAATATAAGGATGTTTTTTGTTACTTAGATAGAAAAGGTAGAATGAAAATTAAAATAACTTTAACCAATTGCGAAGGCAGAAATTACTGTGCTAAAGATATATTACCTATAATAAATGGATTAGTAAAAGTTCCTGTATCCATAGCAAATGGTGGATGTAGAATAAACCCTGATACAGATGAATGCTCAATTGTGATAGAAGAAACTCCTAAGTATCATATGACATCCTATTCAGCTATAAAGGCTAAGGATGGGGAAACATCTATAGGAGATAGTCATAGTTTTGCAAAAAATAGTGATGGAACATATTTAACCATAGTTAGCGATGGAATGGGTTCTGGTCCAGAAGCTGGTGTTGAAAGTAGTCTTGCAGTAAATTTAATAGAAAAGTTCATAGAAAATGGATTTAGTGAAAAGACTGCTATAAATACAGTAAATTCTATAATGGCAATGAAATTTAATGAAGATGAAAAATTTACAACTATGGATATGAATATTGTTGACTTATATACAGGAGAAACTGAATTTATCAAAATCGGGGGAGTAGTTAGTTTTGTAAAAAGAGGAGAGGAGGTTAAGGTTATTAAATCCGATAGCTTACCTTTTGGGATTTTAGATAGTGTTGATATAAGTTCAGAAAAAGTTAAGTTAAAGCATGGGGATATAATAGTATCAATTAGCGATGGTATATTGGATATAGATAAGAATAATGTTGGAAGCTATTCTTGGTTACAGGAATATTTAAAATACGCAGATACAAATCCATCAGCTTTATCAAGAGATATACTTGAAAAAGCAATGGTCTTAAGTGGAGGAAAAGTGTGGGATGATATGACGGTACTGGTGTCAAAATTATATTCTGTATATTAATAATTTAGTAGATATAAAGAGGGTGAGATATAACTTTGTTATCTCATCTTCTTCAATTTGCGTATTGTAAAAATTAACTAATCATAGTGTTTACATATGAAGAGCATAAGGTTATTATATTATATATGATTTGTAATTCAATTATTTTGCTTAGCAAAATACAAAAGGAGTTTTGATGTGATAAACAAGGTAAAGGATTTTATAATTAAGAATAATCTTATAAAAGAAAATGATAAAGTATTAGTTGCTTTATCGGGAGGACCTGATTCGGTTTGTTTACTTCATATACTTTATGAACTCAAAGAAGTGTTAAATATAAAAATTGGAGCTGCTCATGTGAACCATATGTTAAGAGGTGAAGATGCATTGAAAGATGAGTGGTATTCATCTGAATTATGTGAAAAGCTTAATATAGATTTTTATTCAAAAAAAGTTGATATAAATAAAATATCAAAAGAAAAAAGTATTTCTCATGAAATGGCAGGTAGGGAAGAAAGATATAAATTTTTTAACTTTATAAAAGATACATATAAATATAGTAAAATAGCTGTAGCACATAATTCTAATGATCAAGCTGAAACTATAATTATGAATATGATGAGAGGGTCAGGACTTGAAGGGTTATGTGGAATAAGGAATATAAGAAGTGGCGAAATAATTAGACCTATCTTATGTCTTTCAAGAGAAGAGATAGAAAATTATTGTAAAGATAACAATCTAAAACCTAGAATAGATAAAACTAATTTAGAAAACATATATAGTAGAAATAAAATTAGATTAGATATATTACCATATATGAAAGAGAATTTTAATAAAGATATTATAGAAACTATGAATAGAATGTCTACTTTATTGCAAATAGATAATGACTTTATAGAAAAACAATGTGATAATTATTATAAAAAATATTGTTTTAATAAAGAGGGTTGTATGATTATATCAAAAAAAGCCTTTATATTAGATAAAGCAGTATTGACAAGACTTATAAAAAAATCATTTATAGAGTTT
>JAQCTH010000019.1 GCA_027686065.1 Clostridiaceae bacterium AF10-41 | reverse complement strand
ATAGTGAAAATAATAATATAGATATAGATTACAGCATTTTAGAGGGAAGTAACTATATTTCATTAATAATACATAGTATTTCTTTTGAAATGTATAAGTTAATACTTAAAAGTTTTAAAAAAGGTGAGGATATTTGGAGTGAAAATAAAATTGTTTATATAACTAATCAGCTATATGTAGATACATCATACTATATATCTAATAATATAGTACATTTCTTACTTGCTATTAATGAAGGAAAAAGAAAATCTATTATATATAAAAATATTAATTTAGATAAAAGTGAAAAGCTTCAAAGAGAAACTATTATATTTGAAAGTAGTGATATATCTTCTTGCTTAATAATTCAAATAAAGGAAGTATTATGGGCCTTATGGATAAGTAATGATAAAATTTATGGCTGTTATTCTATGAACTTTGGAGAAGACTTTTCAAAGCCTTCAGTTTACAAAATTTTAAATGAAGAAAGTATAAAAAAAGTAATTTATATTGAAAATTGTGAAAAAAAAGAAATTTACATCAATGAGAAAAATGATAATATAAAATTCCTTTTAGAAGAAATTTTAAATAATGAGTTTTTGTTTAAAATAAATTATAAAGAGATATCCTACAATTCAATAGAAAAAGAGGAAATAATTATAGCTAAGAAAGAAATAAAAAAATTAAAAGAAATTGTCAATAATCAAAAATCACAAATAATTAAATTAGAAGATAAGCTATATAAGGGGAAAGAATTTTAAAAATATATAAATAGTGGGATAAAGAGTAAAGTTGTTATAAAAGGGAGGAAATTAAATGGAATATAATATACTAATTGGAGGAAGTGCTGGACAAGGGCTAGATACACTAAGTGATTTCTTAGAAAAATCATTAAAAAAAGCTGGATATTATTTGTTTTCAAATAAGGATTATATGTCAAGAGTTAGGGGCGGACATAATTTTATACAAATTAGATTTGGAGAAAATAAAGTATATGCACATAAGGAAGAAATAGATTTAATACTTGCATTAGATGAAAATACAGTTTTATACCATAAAGATAGATTGAATAAAGAAGGAATGATAATAGCAGATGAAAGTATAAAAGTAGAAAATGAAAAAATTTTAAGACTACCACTTAAAGAAACAGCTAAAACTCTAAGTTTAGCAAAAGCTTTTACATCTGTATCAGCAGGTGTTATATTAAAGTATTTTTCAGTTTCTATAGATAATATAGATAAATATTTTAGTAATAAGTTATCTCAGGATATAAAAAATAAAAATGTGCAGGCTGTTAAGTCTGGATATGATTTAATTGATTCAAAATATTCAATTAAAGCTAATGATCTATCAAAATATATTTTAATTAACGGAAATGATGCTATTGCTTTAGGAGCCATTGCAGGGGGGTTAGACTTTTATTCTGCTTACCCAATGACACCAGCAACAAGTATAATGACATATTTAGCTAAAAAGCAAGTAGAAATAGGTATAGTTGTTGATCAGGCAGAAGATGAAATAGCAGCTATAAATTTTGCTATTGGAGCATCTTATGCAGGTGCAAGGTCTATGACTGGAAGTTCAGGGGGAGGAGTTTCACTTATGGTGGAAGCTTTTGGACTTGCGGGAATAACAGAAACTCCAATAGTTGTAGTAGATTCACAAAGACCAGGGCCTGCAACAGGGCTGCCAACAAGAACAGAGCAAAGTGATTTAAGTTTTTTATTAACAGCATCTCAAGGTGAATTTCCTAGAGCCATAATAAGCCTTAGAAATCCAGAAGATGCATTTTATAAAACTGTAAAAGCATTAAATTTAGCAGATAAATATCAAACAGTTGTAATATTGTTAACAGATCAATATTTAGCGGATGCAAATGTGACTATTCCTAAATATGATTTAAGCAAAGTAAAAATAGAAAAATATATATCAAATGGTGAAGAATTAAAAGGAGAAGAAGAATATAAGAGATATAAAATAACTGAAAATGGAGTATCTCCTAGAATGATTCCAGGAAACTCTAAGTATCAAATAGTTTTGGTTGATAGTGATGAGCATACAGAAGAATCTCACATAACGGAATCTTTAGAAATGAGAAAATCTCAAATGAATAAGAGAATGAAAAAACTAATATTAATGAAAGAAGAAATGGAAGAACCAGAATTTATAGGAGATAAAAATTCAGAAATTCTATTGCTAGGTTTTGGATCAACTTATGGGGCTTTAAAAGATGCAGTTGCAGATTTAAATAAGTTAGGAAAAAGAGTTGGAGCTTTAAGCTTTGGTGATATATATCCACTACCACAAGAAAATCTTAAAAAATATTCAAAAAATACTAAAGTGATTATAAATGTTGAGCAAAATTTTACAGGTCAATTAGGAAAATTAATAACTCAAGAAACAGGAATATTAATGACTAAAAGTATATTAAAATATGATGGAAGCCAAATGACAGGAAAATATATAGTAGATGAAATTAGAAAGGAGGAGTTTTAATGTTAGATTTAAATTTATATAAAAGTAATGATGAAATAGCTTGGTGCCCAGGATGTGGGAACTTTGGAATACTAGCAGCTATAAAAGAAGCTCTTGCGGAATTAAAATTAAAACCTGAAGATATAGTAATAGTATCTGGAATTGGGCAAGCAGCTAAAACTCCTCACTATTTAAAGGCAAATGGATTTAATGGTCTTCATGGAAGGGCACTTCCACCAGCACAAGCTATAAAAATGGTAAATAAAAACCTTAAAGTATTTATAAATAGTGGAGATGGTGATTCTTATGGGGAAGGTGGAAATCATTTTATTCATAATATAAGAAGAAATGTAGATATGGTGCATCTTGTTCATGATAATCAAATTTATGGATTAACAAAAGGACAAGGATCTCCAACAACTGCGAAGGGGCAAGTTACTTCAATGCAATTTGAAGGTGTATATGTTGAACCTATAAATCCATTAGCAATAGCAATTAGTGCAGGAGCAACTTTTATAGCTAGAAGCTTTTCAGGTGATAAAGAACATTTAAAATCCATGATAAAAGCAGCAGTAAGTCATAAGGGATATGCACTAGTAGATATAATGCAGCCTTGTGTAGTATTCAATAAAGTAAATACTTTTAAATGGTATAAGGATAGAATATATAAATTATATGAAAGCTATGATCCGAGGAATAAGGCACAAGCACTTAAAAAGGTAGAAGAATTTGGTGATGAAGGAATACCAATAGGTATATTATATAAAGATGAAACTAAAGAAACTTACCATGAAGTTCATCCAGTACTAAAAACAGGAGTGAATTTAATAGATAGGAAGTGGAAGGTTGAAGATACAGAAAAACTTATTGATGAGTTTCTGTATAATTAGATAAATTATAAGGTATAAACTTAAGTGAGGAATTTTTAATTTTCCTCACTTTTTTATAAATTCATAATCTAATACTGACTGATAGAAGTTGTATATAGATTATCTTAAGCTATCTAGAAATTCATTAACTTCTAAAAAATTCCCGCTAAAAATAATCCTATCTTTATTATTTTCTAAAGAATATTTATAAAGTGGATCATAATATTCCTTAAGAAAAATTTCAATCCAGTTTTTATGAGTATCGATGCTATTAGTAGATAGCTGATTAGTATAAGCTAAATTAAGTTCATTTAATACTACTTTGAATCTATCTCCACCGAGCTTTTTCTTCACTCTATCCATACTTGAATATATGTAATTAAACCATTCATTTAAGCCGAGATCCTTACCAAACTTATTAATATACTCTATTTGAGAATCTATAACATATTCTTTTAAGGTATTTTCTATTCGTTCTTCTAAAGACGCTTTTAAGAAAACTATATCTCCACTATGAAAATGGTCAAAGAAGTCTTGAGGAATAAAATTTTTACCTATATTTTTACCTTCATCTTCAAAAATAATATGTTTAAAATCCTTTTCTATGCATTTAATTAAAGCATATGCTAAATTATTTTCGAAGTTAATCTGCGTAGGCTGAGGGCTAGCGTGGGAGCCAAAGGATGATCCCCTGTGATTAGCAATTCCTTCTAAATCTATTGAATTTTTTATTTTCTGTAATGCTATTGTTTTTCCAGAACCAGTAAATCCAGTTAAAACAATAGGTTTATAATTTTGATTTTCTTTAGCTAATGAATTAATTAGATAATTACGAAAGGCTTTATATCCGCCATCTAGTCTATAAATTTCTTTATTTAAAGCTTCAGTAATCCACTCTTGAGCAATTCTAGAACGTGAACCTCCTCTAAAGCAATATAACATAGTAGAAGAATTAGAATTTATAAATTCAATCCAAGATTTTAATCTATCTTCTTTAGTTTTACCTGATACTAATTTGTATCCAAGCTTTGTAGCTTCTTCATTTCCTTTTTCTTTATAACAAATTCCTATAAGATGTCTTTCTTCATTATTCAAAATTGGTGAATTAAAAGAATTTAAAAATGTTCCTTTTTCATATTCTATAGGTGCTCGTACATCTATAAGGGGTATATCTTCTAATACTATTTTTTTTAAATCCTTCGTTAATGGATATTTCATATTAATCACAATCATTTCCTTTTATTTTTATATTTGTAAATTATAACTATATTTTATAATCTTTATTCAATATTACAAGGTATATTATCATAAAGGTTTTATATTAAAGTAGATAATATAAAACAATAAAGATTAACTTATATTATCTAAAAATATACTAATAATAATTATATGATAATGTAAAAATAAAATATAGAGAAATTTTAATATAGTTATGTGATATAGTCACATAAAATTTATTTTTTATATTGTACAATAAAAATATAATAAAAATACTTATTTAATAGGAGTGAAATAATATGTTTGGTTTATTCAGTAAAAATTCAGGAAAAGTTATAAATGTAAATGATATTGATAATTTAATTGGTAAGATAGAGTTAATTGATATAAGAGAACCATATGAATATAAAAGTGGAAGCATAAAAAGTGCAAAAAATATTCCAATGGGAGATCTTGTGAATAATCCAGAAAAATATTTGAAAAAGGATAAAGAATATCACATAGTATGTCAATCAGGAGGAAGAAGTTCAACAGCATGTAACAAGTTAAGGAATCTTGGATTTGATGTGGTTAATGTTGCTGGTGGAGTTGGATCATATGCGGGAAGTAAGAGGAAATAGTAGATGCTATCGGATATGAAAAATGAAAGAATGAAAGAATTATCCATTATTAATTGTTAATTATAAATTTGGTTGCGTAGCGGCCATCAGGAGGTTTTTTTATGAAGAAAAAAATATTAATAGTTGGGGGAGTAGCAGGAGGTGCTTCAGCTGCAGCAAGACTTAGAAGATTAAGCGAAGAAGATGAAATAATAATGTTTGAAAAAGGACCTCATGTTTCATTTTCAAATTGTGCTCTTCCGTATCACTTAAGTGGAGTTATTGATGAGGCTGATAAACTTGTATTAATGAGTCCTGAAAAATTTAAAGCTCAATATAATATAGAAGCTAGAGTTAATAGGGAAGTAATATCAATAGATAGAAAAAATAAAGAGTTAGAAATAAAAAATACACAAACAGGAGAAATTTATAGAGAAAATTATGATAAATTAATTTTATCACCTGGAGCAAAACCAATAGTACCTAATATTCCAGGAATTGAAAATGTTAATATGTTTACTATAAGAAATGTTGTAGATATAGATAAATTAAATAAGTTTGTTAAAAATCTTAATATAAAAGAAGTAGCAGTAATAGGTGGCGGATATATAGGAGTTGAAGCTGCTGAAAATTTAAAAGAGGCCGGATATGAAGTTTCTTTAATAGAAGCTATGGAGCAAATATTAAAACCATTTGATTATGATATGGTTCAAATATTACATAAGGAAATTTATGATAATGGTGTTAATTTAATTGTTGGAGATAAAGTTTTTAGTTTTGAAAAAGATAAGGTAGTTTTAGCATCAGGCAAAAAGATTGATGCTAAGGCAGTAGTTATGGCCATAGGAGTTTCACCAGAAGTGTCATTAGCAAAAGAAGCAGGATTATTTATAGGAGAAACTGGAGGCATTAAAGTTGATAAAAATTATAAAACTAATGATGATGACATTTATGCGGTAGGAGATGCAATTGAAGTATATAATGCATTAACACATTCTATGACGAAGTTATCTCTTGCAGGACCAGCATTAAAAGAAGCCAGATCGGTAGCAAATCATATAAATGGTAAAAGTGGTATAAATAATGGTTATATTGGATCTTCTGCAATTAAAGTTTTTGATTATAATGCAGCAGCAACAGGATTAAATGAATCACTAATTAAAGTTTTAAATATGAATATAAAATATGATATTGTAAGACTTATAACTAATGATAAGGTTGGAATAATGCCAGATGCATCACCAATTCATTTTAAGCTTATATATGAAGTTCCTACAGGCAAGGTGTTAGGAGCCCAAGCAATAGGAAAAGGCGATGTTGCCAAAAGGGTGGATATAGTAGCAACCCTTATAAAGCTTGGAGGTACTATTGAGGATTTGAAAGATTTGGAATTATGTTATGCACCACCATACAGTACAGCAAAAGATGTTGTTAACTATGCTGGATATATAGCATCAAATTTATTAAATGGAGATTTTAGGCAAGTTAATGTTGATAAGGTAAGAGAGTTGGTTGAAAGTGAAGAGTATATAATAGATGTAAGAGAAATAAGGGAATATGAAAATGGACATATAAAAAGTGCTAAGAATATTCCTCTTAGTCAGCTTAGAGAAAGAGTAAATGAAATACCAAAGGATATACCAGTTTACTTACATTGTAGAACAGGTCAAAGAAGTTATAATGCAGCATTAGCACTACAAAATTTAGGGTATAGAAATGTTTATAATATAACAGGAAGTTTCTTAGGGTTATCATTCTATGAATATTTTAATGATAAAGCAACAGAAAGAGAAAGTATAGTAACAGAGTATAATTTTAATTAAAAGTTAATAATGAAAATTAGTTTATTATTAATGAGGATAATAAACTAAATTAACTTTAGGGGCTGTTATATCAATATTAAATGTTACAAATTAGCATTTACTATTGATATAACAGCCCTATAAATAGTTAGATTTGTAGAAAATAACCTAATGTGTATTAGGATATATGCAGTATATTGAAATTAATGTTATAATTGGATTATAAGTTAACTATAAATTATTACAAGATTTTTATATTTAGTGTATGAGGGGGAAGGAAATTTGGGTAAAAATCCATATGAGCAATTTCCATTTATTATTGGAGAAGAAATAATATTAAGAAAGATTATAGATTCTGATCTTGATAATATTTTTGAAATATATAATAATGAGAAACTTTTTCAATATACTCCTGTAATGTTTAAAAAGAATAAAAACACTGTTGCTAATATGATAGGACATTTTGAAAGAGATTTTTATAAAAGAAAATGTATATTTCTTGGAATCTGTTTAAAAAGTGAACCTAATAGTATTGTGGGTATAGCAGAAATGTTTGACTACTGTAATGATGTAAACATGATAACAATAGGTTATAGATTAAATGAAAAATTTTGGGCTAAAGGAATTGCTACAAAAGCTGTTAATGCAATGACAAATTACCTATTTAATGATATTGGAATAAATCGAATACAAGCATTTGTTATGCCAGAGAACATTAAATCACAAAATGTATTACAAAGAAGTGGCTTTAGCAAAGAAGGAATAATTCGTGAAGGATATGTTTGGAAGGGTCAAGGGGTCGTAGATTTGATATTATATTCTTTATTAAAAGGTGATAGTAAAAAATAAATATTTTCATATATTTTATTATTAAATGCTTATAAAATTAAGTAATGAAACAATATAGAAATGGAGAATAGAACTATGAAAAGAGTAGAAGAAAGATTTTTAGAATATGTAAAAATAAATACAAAATCAGATGAAACAACTAAAGTAACTCCAAGTACAAAATGGCAATTAGTTTTAGCTGAGAAATTATGTAATGAATTAAAAGAAATAGGACTAAAAGATGCAAAAATAAGTCAGCATGGATATGTATATGCGACATTAGATAAAAATATCAATAAAGATTTGCCAGTTATAGGGTTTATAGCTCATATGGATACAGCTCCAGACTATAGTGGGGAAAATGTAAATCCTAAAATTGTAGAAAATTATGATGGGGAGGATATCAAATTAAATGATTCAGTAGTATTATCTCCTAAATTTTCACCAGAATTAAAACAGTACATAGGAAAGACTTTAATTACTACCGATGGGACTACACTTTTAGGTGCTGATGATAAAGCAGGAATTGCAGAAATTATGACTGCAATGGAGTATTTAGTAAACCACCCAGAAATTGAACATGGAACTATAAAGGTAGGATTTACACCTGATGAAGAAATTGGAGAAGGTGCAGATCATTTTGATGTTGAAGATTTTGGAGCAGATTTTGCATATACAATGGATGGTGGAAGAATTGGAGAACTTGAATATGAAAACTTCAATGCTGCTGGGATAAAGGTTCAAATAAATGGAGTTAATGTTCACCCTGGTTATGCAAAAGGTAAGATGCTAAATTCAATAATGGTAGCAAATGAATTTATAAATAGTCTTCCTTTAGATGAGGTTCCAGAAAAAACTGATAAATACGAAGGGTTTTCACATCTTACAGATATAGAAGGTACTATTGAAAATACATCATTAAATTATATTGTAAGAGATTTCTTCATAGATTCCTTTGAAGGAAGAAAAGCAAACTTTAAAAACATAGAAAAGGAATTAAATAAAAAATATGGAGAAGGAACGGTAATTGTAAATATAAAGGATCAATATAATAATATGAAAGAAAAAATTGAACCTGTTATGCATATAGTAGAAAATGCTAAAGAAGCAATGATAGAGGCAGGAGTAACCCCTATAGTTAGACCGATAAGAGGTGGAACTGATGGAGCTAGACTTTCTTTTATGGGATTACCAACCCCAAATATATTTGCAGGCGGAGAAAATTTCCATGGAAAATATGAATATATTCCATTGGAATCAATGGAAAAAGCAGTTCGGGTTATAGTTAATATAGTTAAAAGATATGGTAAATAGTTGATAATTAATAATGGATAATTGATGAGAAAACTCCAAGAGTAAACTTGTAATTGTTAAGTAGTAAATAGGAAAAAACTTTTTATGAGGCATGAGACTTATATTGAATAGGACTCATGCCTTATTTTAGTTGAATATAAAAATAGTTTATTCAATATATAGAGTTGTTAAGTTAAACTATATTTGTGTAAAAAAATGGGTTATACTTATATAGAGATTAAATTAGTTTCAAACAATGGTTAATAAAGAATAAAGTTTTATGAAATGGAGTTGTTAAATATAAGAACTACTGATTTATGTATAATAATAAAATTAATTTTATGTATATTTATTGGATGGACAAGTATAGAAATTGACAAATTAAATTTAATAGTGGTTTCATTCATTTTAATTTATATAATTACTAGTTTTAGTAGAGAATTTTTATGTAAGAAAAATAGATATTTTTCTGAAATTTTAACTATAGTGGACATTATACTTGCTTTCTTATTTTCATTGAAGTATATGGAAGTTGGGGTATTGATGCTTAGTATAAGTATTGCGGAATACCTTATTAATGAAAAGAAAAAGATATATGCTGGAGTTGGTTTATCTATAATTCCAATGTTCCTAATACTTGAATACGAAAATTTAAAAGAGTTAATTATAATTTTATGTATCATGCTAATTTCAATTGTAAATAATGAAGTTAAATTGAGCAAAATCGAAAACACTGAAAATATTCAAGAAAAGCAAAGAAAATTGATATATAATCTTCAAAAAAAGTTATCAGAAGAAAGAGATACGCAAGAACAAATTCTTCATACAGCAAGATTAGAAGAAAGAAATAAAATATCTACAAGGTTACACGATAAAATAGGTCATACTATTTCAGGAACATTACTTCAACTAGAGGCTATTAAGATTGTTATAGAAAATGATAAGGAAAAAGGGCATCTTATGTTAAATTCATGTACTCAAAATCTAAGATCTGGAATGGAAGAAATAAGAATGACCTTAAGAAATATTAAACCTGCTGAAGAGGAGTTAGGTATTAATAGGATAAAGAGAATCTTAGATGAAAAAATAAAAGACACTAATATAAAGGGAAAAGTTTCATATACAGGTGATCTAGATAAGATAAACTCTAAAACCTGGATAATTTTTATACAAGCAGTAACTGAACTTACAACTAATTCAATTAAATACTCTAAAGGAGATTTAATAAAAATAAATATAGAAATACTAAATAGGTTTATAAAGCTTGAGGTAAAAGATAATGGAATCGGCTGTGAAAATATAAAAATGGGGATAGGACTTAGAAACATAGAGGAAAAGGTAAATACTGTTGAGGGCAAGTTTATATTAAATGGAGAAAAGGGGTTTGGAATTATAATTTTAATTCCATATACTGTCGTATAGAAAGGAGATAAAATGAGCATAAAGTTAGTTATAGCAGATGATGATGCATTGATTAGAGAGAGTTTAAAAATAATTTTAGCAAATGATAAAGAAATTGAGGTTGTAGGAGTATTTGAAAATGGAAAAGAAGTGGTGAATTTTTTGTTAGATAATCCTATAGATATAGCATTAATAGATGTTAGAATGCCTCTTGTTAATGGAGTTATAGCAACATTAGAAATTTCTGAAAAAACAAATACTAAAGTAATTATTTTAACTACTTTTGATGAAGATGAATACATAAGAGATGGAATAAAAAATGGGGCTAAAGGATATTTATTAAAAAATACAAAGCCAGATAAAATAATAGAAACAATAAAGATGGTTAATCAAGGAAATTGCGTCATTCAAGATGAAATTTTAATTAAGCTTAGTAATAACTTAGGCAAAGAAAAAACAAAAGAAAGGAATATAGATGAAAGTATATTTACAGAAAGAGAGTTAGAAATTATGAAGGCAATTTCAGAAGGATTAAGTAATAAAGAAATTTCTAAAGCTTTATATATATCAGAAGGAACTGTAAAAAATTATATAACATCTATATTTCAGAAAACAGGGTTAAGCCATAGAACTCAAATTGCAATCTATTATATAAAAGGATATGACTTTAGTCATAGCTAAAAGATGACCTTTGCTAGATTTCCTAGTAAGGGTTTTCTTATATAATGATATTAGAAATAAAAGGGAGGATGTTTATGAGAGTAATAGAAATAAAAGATTTAGTAAAAAAATATGACGATAATATAGCAGTTGACAATATTAATTTAAATATAGAAGAAGGAGAGATTTATGGAATATTAGGGCCTAATGGAGCAGGAAAAAGTACTACAATAAGTATAGTTTGTTCACTTCTACATCCTACATTTGGTGAAGTTAAAATTTTAGGAGAGAACATAAAGAAAAATGCTTTAAAGGTAAAAAAGCACTTAGGATTAGTGCCACAAAGTATTGCAGTATATAGTGATTTCACTGCATATGAAAATGTTAAATTTTTTGGCGAATTATATGGATTAAGAGGAAGTCAACTTAAAGACAGTATAGAAAGGTCTTTAGAGTTTACAGGACTTTTAGAAGTAAAAAATAAAAAGGCTAAAGAATTTTCAGGCGGAATGCTAAGACGATTAAATATTGCCTGTGCAATAATTCATAATCCTAAAATATTAATCATGGATGAGCCAACAGTTGGAATAGATCCTCAATCAAGAAATCATATAATACAATCAGTTAAGGAATTGAATAAAAGAGGAACAACTATAGTTTATACAACTCATTATATGGAAGAAGCAGAAGCCTTATGTTCCAAAATAGCTATTATCGATAAAGGAAAAATAATAGTAGAAGGTAGTAAAGAAGAATTAAAGGATATAGTTAGTGATAAAAGAATCTTGAATATTGGCATTAATGATATTTATAAGGTGAATATAGAAGTTTTAAAAAATATTGAAGGAGTCTTAGATATATCTATTGAGAATAATAATCTTATTATAACTTCATCTAAGGAAGTAAATAACTTAGATAAAATTATAAAAATGGTATCAGATCAGGAATTGAAAATAACTGATTTAGGATTTAATGAAGTAACTTTAGAAACTGTATTCTTATCTTTAACTGGAAAAAAATTAAGAGATTAGGAGGAGAAGAAATGATTCCTATAATTAAATCAGTAGTTTTAAATTGTGTAAGAGATAAAAAAGAATTTTTATTTATGGTATTTTTTCCTCTATTCTTAATTTTATTAATAGGAAGTACATTATCAGCATATTTTGATTCAAGTAATACAAGCTTTGAAGAAGTAGCAGTATATTATTTTGATGAAAGTTCTGATAAGTCAAAGGAAGTATTTAATATATTTAAAGATATAGAATTAGATAATTCGGAAATAGTCTTGAAGGAAGTAAAAAATGTTGAAGAAGGAAAAAGAGAAGTAAAAATTAATAGGAATATATTTATTCATTTAAAAGAAGATACAATAGAATTTTATTCAAATAATCAATCAACAATAAAGCCATCTTTAATTTATGGAATATTAAATGGTATAGCTAGTAAGTATAATGCAACTGCAGAGCTTTATAGCATAAATCCATTAAAGGCTAATGATATTATTAAAGTTGAAGCTAATAAGGCTTTTATTGAGGAGGAAGAAATTGCTCTTAATGAAAGACCAAGTTCAATGGATTACTATGGAGTAGCAGAAATAGGGCTTATGATATTTTATTTTTTAATGTTACCATTATATAACATTAAAAATGATAGAAAAAATAGTATAAAAGATAGAATAAGCCTAGCAGGAGTATCAACAAGTAAATACTATTTTGCCTCATTTTTAGGGTTCTTAATTTATTCCTTTGGAACACTAATGATAACTTATACATTAAGTAATATACTTTTTGATATAAATTATGGAGAAAATTTATTAATTGTACCTTTAGCAATGATACCATTTTTAGTAATAGTAATAGGTATTGGTATTATAATTCCTATGATTTTTAAAGAAGAAGAAGTATCAGGAAACATAATATCAAATGTAATAATACCAGTATTAACATTTTTAGGGGGAGGATATGTTGCTTTAGGTGATAATTTAGGAGGTCTTTTAGATTTTATAACAAGGATATCACCATTAAGATGGTTTAATATAAGTATATTTAGATATATTTATTCTGGAGATAATACTACTTTAATTAGATGGTTACAAATCGGTGGAATTAGTTTAGTGATAGTTATGTTAATAATTTGGATAGTTGGAGAAAGGAGCGATAAAATAAATGAAAAATATATTAATACTAATTAAAAATAATTTAAAGATATCTATATTAAAAAAACCAGTTGGATTTATTGTATCATTAATAGCACCTGTTTTAATACTATTCATTATGCTAAAAATTATCAACTTTAATTCTGGATATATAAACATTGGAATTATAGATAATGATAATTCTAAAACTAGTAATACCATATTAAATTCTATTAAGAATTATGAAGGATTTAATATAAGAGAAGTTAAAAAAGAAGATAAAAAGAACTTATTTGCAGAAAATTCTATAAATGCAGTTATAGAAATAGATAGTAACTTTGAAGAAAATTTAATTAAGGGTGATGCAGACTTAGTTAAATTAACATCAGTAGAAAATGATGATATTGGAAATCTAATAAAGACTATTATAAACGAACAAATGATTAATATAAATAACATTGCAAAGGCAGCAGAGGAAAATAAGGACGTATATTATAAAGCTTTAAATAATTATAGTAATGATTCCTATATAGAGATAAAAAAAGAAAATTTAAATGATTTATATGAAGAATATACTTTTAGCCAAATATTTGTAGGATTCATAATAATGTTTATGCTTATAAGAGGAATGACAACTGCATATAGAGTATTTAATGAGAAGGAAGAAAATGTATATACTAGAATATTCATGGCACCTATAAAGACATATGAATATTATCTAGCAGATATTATAAGTGGGTATTTATCAATATTAATGCAAGTAATATTTGGGGTTTTGGGAATAAAGTTCTTAAATATAAATGTTGGAATTGGTAGTTTAGATTTGTTTATAATATTAGCATTATTAGGATTAGTTTCAATTAGTTTAGGGGTATGCTGTAGAGCATTTTCTAGAAGCAAGAATGATGCATCTAATATATTTAACTTTGCAAATATGCTAATGGTAATGGTAGGTGGAGCTTTTGTACCTATAGATTTAATGCCCCCTATAATAGAAAAAATATCATATTTTACGCCTGTAAGATGGGCTATGGAATCAATAATAGCTATACAGCAAGGTTCAAATATTACAGGTATTTATAAATATTTAGGTATAATAGTATTATTTGCAGTAGCATTTTTTGTAGTTGGAATATATAAAACTTCTAAAGAAGAAAAAACTCTTATGATAAACTAAGGTACTAGAATATAATTCATAATTAATAATAGATAATTAAAGAAATAATCACAATTATATAGAATTTCTAAGGGCATTAGAGTTATTAAATATGAAAGTCATCATAAAAATATAGAGACAATAGAAAGCTCTGTTCACACAGATTTATCTATTGTCTCTTGTTCTATAGAATTATTAATCTACTTCAACATCAATTATTTCTTTTTCATCAGAAGAAGGGCTTGTCTTAATCTCTTTATTTATAAAGTTATTTAAAATATTTGATAAGTCAAGGCCGGTTAAATCCTTTAAAACTTCAAAACCATTAGCAGTTACATCAGTTACGATTTTAGCAACCTTTGATGCTCCTTGAGATCCACCGTTATCTATAACAGTCAATTTATCAATTTGCTCTAATGGACTTGCGACTTCTTTCATTACATCAGGTAATTTATTTACTACCATTTCTACTATTGCAGCTTCACCATATTTAGCCATTGCTTCTGCCAATCTATCCTTGGCTTCGGCTTCAGCAAGCCCCTTAGCTTTAATAGATTCAGCTTCAGCTAATCCTTTAGCTCGAATAGCTTCTGCATCAGCTTGAGCTTGTATCTTCTTAGCATCAGCTTCAGCTATAGCTCTTACTCTAATAGCCTCAGCTTCAGCTTCAGCTTGTCTAATTGCTTGTATTTTATTAGCTTCAGCAGCAACTTCAACTTCATATTTTTTAGCATCAGCAGGTTTTTTAACCTCAGCAATTAATTTCTTTTCTACAACTAGAGCTTCTTTTTCTGCAAGCTCAGCTTGTTGTTCAGCTAAGATTGCATTATTTTCAACTTCTTGTAATTTATAAGCAACGTCAGCATTAGCTTTAGCTTTATCTTGTTCAGCTCTAAATGCTTCAAGTTTTATTCTTTTATCTCTTTCACTTTGTGCAATTTCAGTTTCAGCTTCTAATTTAGCCTTTTGACCTTCTCTTATAGCACTTGCAGTTTTAATTTCAGTATCTCTTTTTCTTTCAGCTTCAGCTATATCAGCCTCAGATTTTGCTGCTGCTATTTGAGGTTTAGCTCTATTTTCTAAGTATCCACCTTGAGTACTTATTTTTAAAATAGTATAAGATATTAGAACTAATCCCATTGAGCCTAATTCATTTCTTATATCATCTTCAATTCTTTGCTCAAATGAAGCTCTATCTTCATTTATTTGCTCAACAGTTAAAGTAGAAACGATACCTCTTAATTTTCCTTCTAATATTTGCTCTACTATAGTTCTTATTACATTAACTGTATTTTTTTCTCCACCACTACAAAATTGCTCAACAGCCTTTAAAACATTTTCATGGTCATTTTTAACTTTTACAACAGCTGTACCAACGATATTAACAAAGATACCTTGTTTAGCAGGTGCTTCATTAACGTCGGTTGTCATAGAAATATTTTCTAATGAAATAGTGGAAGAAGTTTCAAGAATAGGAATCATTAATCCCCCTCTTCCAAGTAAAACTCTTTTTCTAAGGCCTGTAATTACCATAGCTTTATCAGCAGGCACTCTTCTCCAGAAAGATAGAAATACTATTAGCACTACTAAAACAATAGCGATTATAGGTAGTGCATTTAACAATTTTTCTAATAAATTTTCCATTATAATTTTCCCCCTTTATAATTTTAGACGATATGTTTATATTTTAACACAATATACAGTTTTTGGGTAATTATTATAAAAAATAGTAAGCAATATATTAAGTTTATATTTAGAGTTATACTTTCGATACATATTATGGTAAAATTTATATAAATATATTTAACATATTGATAAAAAATATTTAAAAACAATATAGTTTATGGTACAAGAATCTAAGGAGATTTAATTATGAAAAAAATTCTTTATAGTATTTTAACTATTCTTATCTCAATTAATATATGTATAGTTTTATTATTAGTAAATAAATCAACTTTATTGTCTAGCTTAACCTTATACCTAGTTTGGGTATTTTCGATTTTAATAGGAATAATAACATTTGTTATATCAAGAAAATATAGAGTTGATAGTAAATTTGATGTAGCTATATTATGTGTAACCATATTTTCTATTATTAATTTATTATTTACAGGTGTCATTTTAATGATAATATTAAAAATTTATTAAATAAATGAGTAATATATTCAATTATAATAAAGAGAAGTATAAAATTATATAGTTAAAACTTTTATTTTAAAATAGAGACATATACTTAAATATAGTAGTAAGGAGGCATTAGTATGAATTATAAAAAAATTATAAATGAAATTAAAGCAATAGCTCTAACTATATTAGGAAGTATTATAATAGTAGCAATAGTAAATACAGAAGTGATAGCTAGTGCTAAAGTTCAGCAAGAATCAATGGAAAATACATTATATAATGATGAAAAACTTATAGTTGATAAGGTTAGTTATAATTTTACAGCTCCCAAAAGAGAAGATATTATAATATTTTTTGATAATGAAGAAAAGGGAAATATGTTTCAAGAAGGCTATAAATATTTGAAAGAAATAGCATCAATTTCATATAATATTGACACTAGAACAAGACTTGTTAAAAGAGTAATTGGAATTCCAGGAGATGAAGTCGAAATAAAGGATGGGGAAGTATATTTAAATGGAAATGTGTTAGAAGAGGATTATGTTAAAGGTGAAACTTATAGCAATAATAATGATTTTTCTATTAAAGTAGAAGAAGATACAGTATTTGTACTTGGTGATAACAGAGAAGTAAGTAAAGATAGTAGAAACTTTGGACTTGTCAAGATTAATCAAATTGAAGGAAGAGCAGTATTTAGAATGTCACCATTTAACAGATTTGGATTTATAAAATAAAGTAATCTAAGATTTATTTCGCTATTAACTTTTCATTTGTAATATTAAGGAGCGTGATGTTAATTGAATACACAAATTATAATTGTCTTAGTGTTAAACTTTATAATTTCATTACTTGGAACATTGGCTTATTCAGTTAGGTTAGTAGGGGTTAGAACTGGTAAAATAGCAGTAACATTTGCAGTTTTTAATGTATTGATGCTTGTTTCTAGAACAGCAGTAACATTTCAAAGTCCTTTATTAACAAAGTTTGTAGAAAGTAATCCTAGTAGTGGGGATTTGATTAATATATTTAATTTAATAATAATAATTTCAGGTATTGCATCTATTGTGGGAGCCTTTTTAATACCAACATTTCAGCAAATGTTTAGTAAGGCAGTAAATCATTTTTCTACAGAAAGATCTATTCCTAAACTTATAATACATAGCTTTTCAAAAAATGGTGTAAAGTATATGAAAGATAGTATAGCAATTCCTGTAAAAGAAAGCTTAACTAGTATAAATTTTAAAAGGTTACCTAAGAAAATTTTGTTTTATAATTTTATATCTGTAGCTATTATTACAGCAGGAGCTTTTGCACCAATATATGCTGGCAGCATAGCTCCAGAACTTAGAATGACTTGTTTATCTTTATCACCAATAATAAATGGAACAGCAACAATACTTACATCAATTTTTATTGATCCACATTTATCTATCATGACTGATGATGTAGTAGATGGTAAATGTAGTGAAGAAGATTTTAGAGCTTGTGTTATAGCAATGGTAGGAAGTAAAGTAGTAGGTACTTTTGTAGCATTAATATTATTTGTACCAGCATCATACTTAATTGCCTTTGTAGCTAATTTTATATAACTTTTAATTTATTCTAGTTATTTTATATCCTTTATCTTCTAATAACTTTAACATGTTATCTTCACCAATGAAATGACCTGCTCCAACTGCTATTGTATGCTTTTTACCATCTTTAGTTAATTCAACTATTTTATTTACCATATTAATATTTCTATCAGTAAGCATTATTTTATAAGTTTCAGGTTCATTACTCTTCATTTCATTATTTACTTTTTCAATGAATTCAATATCTCCATTTTTATAAGCGTTAAAAAGTTTCTCAGAATTATTTACTTCTTCATTAATATTAGAATCAGAGTGAGTAGCTAAATATTTTTTCAAATAATCCCAAGTGAAAGTTTTATTACCAATATCAATTTGTAAATCACTTCCTTCCAGCTCATTTATAACTACATCATCTCCCTTAGCTTTACGGGAATTCATTTCATTAATTATTAGGGAATCTAATCCATTTCCTAGTATGCCAGCTTTGGAGTAAGATAGTACAGTTATTAGGCTATTTAAAGATGAAGGGGTCAAATATTTAATAGTACCTATATTAAAATTAGGACTTAATGATTTGAATATAGAAGATAAGTTTTCAATTTCATCTTTAGACAAGTAATTTTCTATAGTTTCTCCATTCTTTAGATATCCAGATGATTGAACATTCTTAATAGTTTCATTTTGGGATAAATCAAGTTCCACAGATAGTACATCAGTTTCATCAATTATTTTCTTTATATTATCATTAAAAAAATTCACTTTATTATCACCAATATGAATAGTTCCAATCAAAGTAATAGTAGTATTTTCATTAGTTGCCTCCCAAATGTAACCTCTTGAAACTTCCTTTTCGGTAGATACATTATTGCATGATATTAATGGTATTATCAAAAAGGAAATAAGGAAAAAACAAAGTAAACTTTTAATTTTAGAAATATTTTTCATAATAAATTCTCTCTTTCATACAAATAATTTACTATATTATACCATATAATTACATGTTTTGGAAAAGCAAAAAATATTATGTATTGTTCATAAAACAAGACATTTTTGCAGATATTAAGGTTTGTTTATACGTTTACATTTGATATTATTAGCTTACAGAAAAGAAAGACATAAGAAATTATTAATAATTATTAGGGGGAGTTTTTATGAAAAAAGTTTTGGCTACAGTTATTTGTGCTTCAATGATGCTAGGAATGGTTTCATGTGGAGGAAAAACAGAAGGAGCTGATGTGAAAAAAGAAGAAACGGCTTCAAAAAATTTAGTTGTTTATTGTCCACATCCATTAGAATTTATTGATCCTATAGTTGCAGAATTTGAAAGCGAAACAGGAGTACAAGTAGATGTTGTTGCTGCTGGAACAGGAGAATTACTAAAACGTATAGAATCAGAAAAAGATAATCCTCTTGGAGATGTTATGTGGGGAGGATCATTAGGGACATTGGAACCTAAAGTTGATTTCTTTGAAGCTTATACATCTGCAAATGAAGCAGACTTAATGGATGATTGTAAAAATACAGATGGAAAGATAACAAGATTCTCAGTAATACCAAGTGTTCTTATGGTAAATACGAATTTAATTGGAGATATTAAAGTAACAGGCTATGAAGATTTATTAAAACCAGAATTAAAAGGTAAAATTGCTCATGCAGATCCAGCAAAGTCATCATCATCTTTTGAGCATTTAGTAAATATGCTTTATGCAATGGGAAATGGAACTCCAGAAAATGGATGGGATTATGCAGATAAATTAGCAGGAAATTTAGATGGTAAGTTACTTTCAGGTTCATCAGCAGTATATAAAGGAGTTGCAGATGGAGAATATACAGTAGGATTAACTTTTGAAGAAGGTGGGGCTAAATATGTTAAGGATGGATCACCTGTTGAAATAGTTTATATGAAAGAAGGAGTTATATCTAAACCTGATGGAGTTGCAATAATAAAAGGTGCTAAAAATATGGATAATGCAAAGAAATTTATAGATTTTTTAACTAGTAAAGAAACTCAAACTATGGTTGCTTCTGAGTTAAGTAGAAGATCAGTAAGAAAAGATGTTGATCCAGCAGAGGGGTTAAAAGCAATTAAAGATATAAATATTATACAAGATGATGCAGATGTTGTTAAAGATAATAAACAAGCATGGATAGATAAATTTAAAGAAATATTTACTAATAAGTAAGGATTAAGGGAATTAGTCTGTTTATTAAATAGACTAATTCCTAAATAAAATGAGGAGGAAGCAAAATGAGCGTTTCAATTAAAGCATCAAATGTAATTAAAAAATATGGAGATAATGTAGTAATTCCTGATTTGAATTTAGATATAAGAAATGGTGAATTCTTTACTTTACTAGGTCCTTCAGGGTGTGGAAAAACAACATTTTTAAGAATGATAGCAGGTTTCAATTCAATAGAGGGTGGAGAAATAAGTTTTGAGGATAAAGTTATAAATGACATACCAGCCCATAAAAGAAACATAGGAATGGTGTTTCAAAATTATGCAATATTTCCACACTTAACAGTAAAACAAAATGTGGAATATGGATTGAAGTTAAGAAAGCTTCCTAAGGAAGAAATGGAAAAGAAAGTAACAGATATTTTAAAAGTAGTTAAAATTGATGATTATAAGGATAGATTACCAGAAAGATTATCAGGAGGACAACAGCAAAGAGTTGCATTAGCTAGAGCTATTGTAATTCATCCAAGCGTATTACTTATGGATGAACCTCTTTCTAATCTAGATGCAAAATTAAGAGTTGAAATGAGAAGTGCAATTAGAGATGTACAAAAAGAAGTTGGAATAACAACTGTTTATGTTACACATGATCAAGAAGAAGCACTTGCAATTTCAGATAGAATAGCTGTAATGAAGGATGGAATAGTCCAACATGTTGGAACTCCAGAACAAATATATACAAGACCTAAAAATATATTTGTATCTACTTTTATAGGACATTCAAATTTATTTAAAGGTGTTATTGAAATAAAAGAAAATGACAAATATGTTAAATTTGAAAAGGGATATAAAGTTAAAATGACAAATTTAAAGGATGAAGTAAAGGATGGTCAAAAAGTAGTTATAGCGGTTAGACCAGAAGAGTTTATTTTATCGAATAATGGATTAGAAACAAAAGTTAAAACAGCTACTTTCCTTGGAAGATACACAAATTATGAAATTGTATTTAATAGTAAGGAAATCTTAGATGGACAAGCTTCAATTGAATTATCACAAGATATTGGAACATCAGAAAAGATTTATAGTGAAGGAGATAGCTTATATCTAGAAGTAAATCCAAAGAAGATAAATGTTTTCACAGAAGATGGAGAGGAAAATTTAATAAAAGGAAGTGAAAACTAATGAATGATAGTATAAAAAATAAATTTAAAATAAAGTTTGATTTTTGGAATGTAGTTACACTTATTATAGTACTTATATTTGCAGTATTCTTCATATATCCATTATTTTCATTATTTATAAGTGGATTTAAAGATGCAACCACAGGAGATTTTACTTTTGCAAACTTTACGAAATTCTTTGAAAAGAAATATTATTATAAAGCACTTATAAATTCTTTTACAGTAACTATATTTGTAACTCTATTAGCTGTATTAATAGGTTCACCATTAGCTTACTTAACTACTGCATTTAAGATAAAGGGGAAGAAGCTAATTGAGGTTTTAATTATTATATCAATGCTATCACCACCATTTATAGGGGCTTACTCATGGGTTTTACTATGTGGAAGAAGTGGAGTAATAACTAAATTTTTTGCAGATAATCTAGGAATAACTCTTCCTCCTATATACGGTTTTGCAGGAATACTTTTAGTATTTACCTTGAAATTATATCCGTTTATATATTTGTATGTTTCTGGAGCATTAAAAAAGATAGATGTATCTTTATTGGAAGCATCAGAAAGTTTAGGATGTAAACCAATAAAAAAAATAGCAACATTAATATTACCATTAATATTACCAACTTTATTAGCAGGGAGCCTATTGGTATTTATGAATGCATTAGCTGATTTTGGTACACCAATGTTAATTGGAGAAGGCTATAACGTAATGCCAGTACTTATATATTCAGAATTTATAAGTGAAGTTGGAGGACAAGCAAACTTTGCAGCCGCATTAGCAACAATAATGGTATTAATTACTTCAATTATTTTTATAGCACAAAAATATATAGTAAATAAAAAATCTTTTACTATGAGTTCATTAAGACCAATGGTTGCAAAGGATTTAAAAGGCGTAAAAAATATTTTAGCTCATATATTTGTATATATAGTAGTGCTTTTAGCAATTGTACCTCAACTGACAGTTATATATACTTCATTCTTAAATACGAAAGGCTCAAGATTTGTAAATGAGTTTTCATTAAAAAGTTATAAAACAGTATTTAATAAATTAGGCTCAGCAATAACAAACACTTATATGTATGGAATAATTGCAATAGTCATTATAGTTATCCTTGGAATGTTTATAGCTTATATTTCAACAAGAAGAAAGAATGCTATAACATCTATAATAGACACAATAACTATGTTCCCTTATATAATTCCAGGATCAGTACTTGGTATTACTTTACTACTTGCATTTAATAAAAAGCCATTGGTATTAAGCGGAACATTTGTTATAATAATAATAGCATATGTAGTAAGAAGACTACCTTACACTTTAAGGTCTAGTGCAGCAATACTTTATCAAATTAGCCCAAGTATGGAAGAAGCATCAATCAGTTTAGGATATTCTCCAGTTAAAACATTTTTTAAAGTAACAGCAGTTATGATGTTACCGGGGGTTTTTGCAGGAGCAATTCTTAGTTGGATTACAGTAATAAATGAACTAAGTGCATCAGTTATATTATATACAGGTGGAACGAAAACCTTATCAGTTTCAATTTATACAGAGGTAATTAGAGCAAGCTATGGAACAGCAGCTGCATTATCTACAATACTAACTATAACAACAGTAATTTCACTATTAATATTCTTTAAGGTTTCTGGAAATAAGGAAATAAGTTTATAAAATATAAAAAGCCAGTTTTACTGGCTTTTTTCTGTAATATAGGGAAAAGGTGAAAATATGGTTAAAAAGTTTAAAAAATACAGTGATGTAATTAGAAGTGCTATTATATGGTATGCTATAGTTCCAATCATAGTAGTTTCAATATGTGCATATATAATATTATTTTTTTTAGGAAATAAACTTATTTTTAAAGAAAATATTAATAATAATAAGTATGTAGCTAGTTTAATGGAAGAAAATATTGATGAGTACACTTCATTAATAAAAAGTATATCAATAGATGAATATCTTATTTCAGATATAAAAAATAGAGATAAATCACAGCCTATTTACGATATACTTTACAAGTTTGTAAATAAAAGAACTGTAAAAAGTAATTTCTATATATTTGACAAACAAGGCAATATGATTATGGGAAATAAAAATATAAAGCCAGATTACATACAAGAAGATAATATATTTATGTGGGGCATATTTAGTAGGATGAAATTAAGACCAAATGAAGTTATAACTATGATTAATAGAGATCATCAAGAAAAGTACAGCTATGGGATACTTACATTAGGAAAAGCAATAAAATATGAAGATGAAATAGTAGGATATATAATTTTTGATTTGTTAGATGAAGATATATTTAATCTTATTACAGGATTTACTGCTAGTGATGTAATAATAACGGATAAACACAATATTGTTGCAGCAACTAATAATAAGTACAGTGATCAGCTATATAGATTAAAAAGTGATTTTAGACAACAAAGTGGTTATATTAACTTAGAAAATAAAGATTATTATATTGAAATAACATCTATTAAAGATACCACTCTTTTTGTTTATACAATAACAAGCTTAGATTTCTTTAATAGAGCATTTCTTATAGGGGGTATATTTCTAATTATATTATTTTTAATTATATTTTCCTTTATGTTATTATGGTCCAAAAAAATTGCACATAATAAGACTGTATCAATTTACGAAATAGTTAATGCAATTGAAAGTGTACAAGATGGGGATTTAGATACAAAACTTAATATCAATTCAGAAGATGAGTTTGGAATAATAGCAAATGCTTATAATAACATGCTAATAGATATTAAAAATCTTATTGAAAGCAATAAGGAGGAAGTTGCTCTTAGGATGCAAAGCGAAATTAAACAGTTAGAGGCACAGTTTAATCCTCATTTTTTATTTAATACTCTTGAAACAATAAGAATAATGATTAAATTAGATAAAAATATTGCAAGTAATATAATTATAAATTTATCGTCAATATTGAGATATGGAATTAATAATGAAATACATTCAGTAAAATTAAAGGATGATATTGAGTATATAAATAATTATTTAGAAATATTAAAATATAGATTTGGAGATAAACTTCAATTTAATATAGAAATTGAAGAGGAAGCATTAGAGTGTGTAGTGCCAAAATTGATTTTACAACCTATAATAGAAAATTCCATTAAATATGGATTTGAAAAAAAAGCGATGTTAAATATAAAAATAACATCTGAAGTTGAAGAAAGTAAAATTTCTATACTAATTAGAGATAATGGGATTGGGATTTCAAAGGAAAGAATGAATTATTTAAATAATATTTTAAATAAGAAAAACAATGATACAGATAGTATTGGTCTATACAATGTTCATAAAAGGATTAAGCTTATATATGGAGAAGAATATGGAATCAATATACGAAGTAAAGAGGGGGAAGGGACTTTAGTAAAAATTATTTTACCTAATATATAAGGGGGAGAGAAAAATGTATAAGCTTATTATTGTTGAAGATGAAGAGATAATAAGAAAAGGGCTAGTACATACTATAGATTGGTTATCTATGGGATTTACAGTTATTGCGGAAGGTGAAGATGGAGAATCAGGACTTAGATTAATAAATGAATACAAACCAGATCTTGTTATTACAGATATTAGGATGCCTAAAATGAATGGATTAGAAATGCTTAGTTTAGCTAAAGATCTTAATAGTTTTGAGAGTATTATACTGACAAGCTATGGAGAGTTTGAATATGCTAAAAAAGCTATATCCATAGGAGTAAGCGATTATATTTTAAAGCCTATAGATGAAGAAGAATTGTTTAAATTAATTTCACAAATAAGAAAGAAAATAGATGAAGTAAAGTTTTATGAAAGAATGAAAATGTGTACAAGCAATAAGGAAGAAATGGATTTTACTAATCTTAAGATTTATATAGATTCTAAAGAAATAAATACTTATGTAAAACATGCAATAAACAAGATAAAAGATGAATATAATGAAAAATTAAGTATTGAGAGCTTAGCGGAAGAACTTGGAATTAGTCCAAGTTATTTAAGTAGAAAATTTAAAAATGAAACATCATACACATTTTTAGATATGCTTAATAAGTACAGAGTACAAAAAGCTGTGGAAATAATGATAAAAGAAAAGGATAAATTTAGAGTTTATGAAATAGCAGAAATGGTTGGCTTTGGAGATTATAAGAATTTTTGTGTAGTATTCAAAAAGTACACAAACTTAGCCCCTAAAGATTTTATTAAAGCTAAAAGTATAGTTATTAAGTAAGAATAAAAATTTCCGTTAAGAGTTTTTGATTTAGAAAATTTAGTATATAATGTTTATGAATAAAGGGAGGTATAAGTTATGAAAAATGCAGAATATTACATAAAAAATTTACAAATGATACCACATGTAGAAGGTGGTTATTTTAAAGAAACATTTTTATCAGAAGATAAAGTAAAAGAAAATAAAAATTTATGGAGTAGTATATATTTTCTTTTAAGGACAGGTGAGGTATCAAATTTTCATAGGTTAAAATCTGATGAAGTATGGTATTATCATGATGGAGAAGCGCTTACTATTTATATGATAAGTCCAGAGGGACAGCTTATAACAAAACAACTTGGTATAAATATAGAAGATGGAGAAGTTCCACAGGTTTTAGTACCTAAGGGTTATATATTTGGATCAGCTATGAATAATGAAGGATTCTCTTTAGTTGGATGTATGGTTGCTCCAGCATTTGAGTATGAAGAGTTTGAGTTGTTTGAAAGAACATATCTATTAAATTTATATCCAAAACATAAGGATGTTATATTAAGACTTACGAGAAAAGAATAGAAAATTGTAAAAAGTAATAAATTTATCTTATTTAAGAGATAAATTTATTACTTTTTTTCTTATAATATATACATAAAATGTAATTATATGGTATAATATGTCACGTAATTCAAAAATGGAGAAGATAAAAAATGAGATTTAGAAAAATGATTTATATTATTATTCCAATAATTATATTAGAAGGAGCAGTCATAACTTTAAATAAATCACTAGAAAAATTTTGCTTTGGCCATAATAAAAAGAATATTTATACCAATAATTCTAAGATATCATCAGATAATGATAATTTTTCGTATATATATAAAAAAGGAACAAATGAAAATGGAAAAACCAATATTTGCTTTAAGTTTACTGGAATGGATACTATTTGGAGTATTATATCTGAAGATGATGCTATGATATCTATAAATTTTAGTTCGAATATAGAATTAGGATCTTTTAAAGTTGTTTTAATAGATCCACATAATAATATAACGAAAATTCTAGAACAATCACAAGAAGGAACTGAAGTGTATAAAGTAAAAAAGGGAAACAATAGAATTAAAATTGTGGCGAGAGAAGCAAAAGGAAAGCTAAAGCTTCATATAACGCCAGAAAGAGATGAATTAGAAATAGACATAATATCTACAAATTAAAAATAATGTTATAAAAATACAGGCAATATAATAATTATTATATTGCCTGTATTTTTATACTTAGTTAAAGGAATTGTAAATAGCGTTTATGCCTTTTTCAAAATCATCATTTTCTATGCCGATTAATATATTAATTTCACTTGAACCCTGATCAATCATTCTAATGTTAATATTATTAGAACTTAAGGCAGAGAATATTTTAGCCGCAATACCTTTATTAGAGGACATACCATTACCAACTGTTGCAATAAGTGCCATATTGGGATGAACAACTATAGAATCTGGTGTACAAGTTCTTTTAATTTCATCAACTAAAATATCAGTTTTATTTTTTAATTGAGAATCAGATATAACTACACATACAGTATCTATACCAGAGGGCATATTTTCAAATGAAATACAGTTTTGCTCTAGAATAGAGAGAACTTTTCTACAAAACCCAAGTTCTGTATTCATCATTGCTTTTTCAATTGAAATTACAGTAAAGTCTTTTTTACCAGCTATTCCTTTTACAGGATTATCGTAATCTGGTTCCATATCCTTAACTATTAAAGTTCCCGGATCAAGTGGCATATTTGTATTTTTAATATTAATAGGTATTCCAGCATCTCTTACAGGAAAAACTGATTCTTCATGCAAAACAGATGCACCCATATAAGAAAGCTCTCTTAATTCACGGTAAGTGATTTTTTTTATTTGCATTGGATTTTTAACTATCCTAGGATCAGCCATTAAGAAGCCTGATACATCAGTCCAGTTTTCATATAAGTCAGCGTTTATACTAGCAGCAATCAATGCACCAGTAACATCAGATCCACCTCTTGAAAAAGTAACTATATTTCCTTGAGAATCTGACCCGTAAAATCCCGGTATAACAGTTCTTTCACTATTGGAAAGAATGTTATTTAAAGCTTTATATGTAGCATCAGTATCTAAACTGCCATATTTATTGAATATAATTACATCTTTAGCATCAATAAATTTGAAATTTAAATAAGTTGCAAGAATAATACCATTTAGATATTCCCCCCTACTTGCAGCGTATTCTTTGGATGCCCCATTTTCAATATCATATTTAATTTTTTGTAAGTAAGTGTCTATATCTAAAGATATTTCAAGCTCGCAAACTATAGCTTTATATCTGTTAGATATAAGGGTAAATACATCATCTAATGGAATACCAGATTCGATGTGTGCATGACAAAGATATAAAAGATCGGTAATTTTAAAGTCTTTAGAGTTTCTTTTTCCTGGTGCAGAAGGTATTACAAATTTTCTTCTATCATCAGATAAAATGATTTCTTTAACCTTCCTAAACTGATTAGCATCAGCTAAAGAACTTCCCCCAAATTTTGTAACTATTGTATTCATATATAGCCCCCTTATAAAAGTATTTACTATATATTAACAATAAATTTATAAAATCTCAAATAAAATATAAAATAAAAAATTAAAAAATAATAGAGTATCAAAAAAAAAAATTGGAATAATAAAATTATAAAATGAAAAGTAGGTGAATTCATGAAAAAATTTTTAATTAGTACATTTAGTATATCTCTATTATGTTTAAACTTATTAGCTTACAATACCTATGCATTCGTTATAGATGATGATACATATATAAACAATACAAAAAGAGATTTGTTAGTATTGATGTTAGCATATAAAGAGGAGATAAAAGAAATAGAAATTTCAGAAGATAAATATGTGTACTTAATTTTAAATGATAATAGAAAAGTATTATATGATGATAAAAAAGAAAAAAATAGAGAGGCCAAAGTATCTAACTCAGATCTTCAAGATACATTAGAAGAAATCTATCCCTTAGAAAGTATAGACAAGGTTTTAGAGGGTGTTGATCCAGGAAGAAGTAGATGTTATTCTTTGCTTAATGGGCTTTATGGAGGTAATAGGAAAGAAGTTGAAAAAAATTTATCTAGCATTTCAACTTTATGTGGAAATATAACTTTCAATAAGAACGCAAGAGCAGGTGAATCCTTAAAGAAAGCATTAAATGAAGCAAAAGAATTAGCAAATAATAAAAACAAAATAAATAATTTTATTTTTCCTATAAGTGGAGGATATAATTATAGGGTAATTCAAGATACAGGAAGACTCAGTCCTCACGCTTATGCAATAGCAATAGATCTAAACAGAAATAACTCAGATTATTGGAAATGGGTTGATAAGTCAAAGGGAAGTAAAAGAATCGAAGAATATCCTAAAGAACTAGTAAAAGTATTTGAAGATAATGGATTTGTTTGGGGTGGAAAATGGGAACATTTCGATATCTTACATTTTGAATATAGACCTGAAATTATATTAAAAAGCAAGTATTTTGGAAACTTCTCAAGTATAAATGGAAGTAAATGGTATGATGGAGTTCCAATAAATGATGAAACTGAAGAGCTTATAAATATAATAGATAATAAAATATAAATTCAAAGCTATGTTATTTTAAGAATTAGAAGATTAAATTAACATAGCTTTAAAAATAATAACTGTAGGCATAAAACAAAAGTAAATTAAGATAAGTGTAATTTGGAGAGGATTGTTTAAAAAAATGAGAATTTGTAAAAATGCAATTTAAAGAAATTTATAGTATAATTAAAAAATCAGTTTGTTAAGAAAAGAAAAATAATAGAGTTTTAAAACTTTTAAGGAGAGTCGATGTATTAAATGAAGGTTATTAAACGAGATGGAAATGTAGCTAATTTTGATAAGAAAAAAATAAGGGCCGCAATTTCTAAAGCTATGAAAAATGGTAGTGGAATTTATTTAGCTGATATAGCAAAGCTTATAGCAAATGATGCAGAAAAGTATTTTAGTAAGCAAAGTGATACTCCAACAATACATAAAATAGAATCTTATGTATATGATAGACTTGTTCACTATGGACAAGTTGTAACAGCTAAATCCTATGAGGGATATAGAGCAGTTCAAGAATTTAAGAGAAATACTAACACAACAGATGAAAGTATTTTAAGTCTTTTAAATAAAACTAATGAAGATGTTATAAAAGAAAATTCAAATAAGAATTCAGTTATAGCTGCAACACAAAGGGATTTAATTGCAGGAGAAGTATCAAAGGATATATCAAGGAGAAGACTTATTCCAACTCATATAGTCCAAGCTCATGATGAGGGGACGATACATTGGCACGATATGGATTACACTCTTTCAAATATTTTTAATTGTTGTTTAATTAATTTAGAAGATATGCTAAACAATGGAACAGTTATAAATGACAAACTTGTAGAATCACCAAAGTCGTTTAGTACAGCATGTACTGTAACAACACAAATCATGGCACAGGTGGCAAGTAATCAATATGGTGGACAAAGCATAACAATAAAACACTTAGCTAAATTTTTGAAAATAACAGAAGAAAAATATTATAATATTTTTATAGAGAAATGTAATGATGAAAACTTAGCAAGGGAAATAGCTAAGGATATGAAACACAAGGAATTAAAAGATGGGGTACAGACTATTAGGTATCAATTATCAACTCTACAAACTACTAATGGACAATCACCTTTTTCTACTATTTATTTGGAAATTGAAGTTGGTAATGAATACGAAGAAGAAATGGCTTTAATTTGTGAGGAAATGATAAAACAAAGATTAGAAGGAATGAAAAATTATAAAGGACAAGAAATAGGTGAAGCTTTCCCTAAGTTAGTATATCTTTTAGATGAACATAACTGTCTAGAAGGTGGAAAATATGATTATATAACTAAATTAGCAGCAAAGTGTACAGCAAGAAGACTTGTTCCAGATTATCAATCAGCTAAGATAATGAGACAAAATTATGAGGGAAATACATTCCCGCCAATGGGTTGTCGTTCACACTTGAGTGCATTTAAAACTGAAGATAATGAGTATAAATGGTATGGAAGATTTAACCAAGGAGTGGTTTCACTTAATCTCCCACAGATTGGAATAATAGCAGATGGGGATATGGAATTATTCTGGGATATGTTAAATCAAAGGTTAGAACTTTGTAAAGAAGCACTTTTAACAAGACATAATATGCTTCTTGGAACATTATCAGATGTTTCTCCTATTCACTGGCAGCATGGAGCAATTGGAAGATTAGAAAAGGGAGAAAAAATAGATAAGCTACTTAAAAATGGATATTCTACATTATCTTTAGGATATGTTGGTATATATGAAATGGTCCAAGCTATGTTGAATACAACCCATACAAGCGAAGAAGGCGAAAAATTTGCATTAGAAGTAATGAATCACATGAATGATTCTTGTAAAAAGTGGAGAGATGAAACTGGATTGGGCTTTAGCTTATATGGAACTCCAGCAGAAAACTTAATATATAGATTTTGTAGAATAGATAAAAGTAAATTTGGGGTTATACCAAATGTTACAGATAAGTTATATTATACTAATTCATATCATGTACATGTATGTGAAGAAATAGATGCATTTAGTAAACTTAAATTTGAATCTCAGTTTCATAATATAAGTTTGGGAGGGTGTATTTCTTATATAGAAGTTCCTGATATGAGCAAAAATTTAGAAGCTGTAGAGCAAGTAATTAATTTTATATATCACAATATACAATATGCAGAAATAAATACAAAGCCAGATATATGCTATAAATGTGGATATACAGGAGAAATTAAGTTAGATGAAAACTTAGAATGGATTTGCCCATCTTGTGGAAATAGGGACGAATCAGAAATGCAAGTTATGAGAAGGACTTGTGGATATATAGGAACAAATTTTTGGAATAAAGGTAGAACTGCGGAAATAGGAGATAGGGTTCTACATTTATAATAGAAGAGTTTTATAGACATTTATGTTTATAAATATGTTAGATAAGACATAAATAATGTCTTGTATTAAAAAAATACTAGTAGAAGGTTTTATAAATGAATTATGCTAAAATAAGAAAATTTGACGTTAGTAATGGACCAGGGGTAAGAACAACATTATTTGTAAGTGGATGTACTAACAATTGTGAAGGATGCTTTAATAAGGATTTACAAAACTTTAATTATGGTGATAAATGGACTAAAGAAATAGAGGATGAGTTTATAAGGTATGTTAAAAATACTAATGTAAATGGAGTTAATATTTTAGGTGGAGAGCCCATGGACCAAATAAAAGATAAGGATTTATATAATTTATTAAAGAGAATAAAAGATGAAACTAAAAAGAGTATTTGGCTATGGTCCGGATATATATATGAGGATATATTAAGAAATGAAGACAAAATGGCCATATTATCTTTGGTAGATGTATTAGTAGATGGTAGATTTGAAATAAATAAAAGAAATATCTCCTTAAAGTATAGAGGATCAAGTAATCAAAGGGTAATAGATGTACCTAAAAGTATAAAAAGTAGAAATATAATAGAAATATAATAATTTTACGGTAGATAAATGGAGCTATTTTTATAGCTCTGTTTATTTTTTACTTTTATTATCTAAACTTGTAGTAGTATAAATAATTGAATATATTTAAGATTATATTAATTTATGGAAAGCAATTAAAATCAAATTTGCAAATGTTAACTTTTTCATATAGTATATTGACAATTATTATAAAGTTTTGACAATATATAATTTATATTTTGACTAAAAATATAAATTATTGGATAATTAAATTGTAATACAAAAATGTTAGCGAGGTGGATATATGATTAAAAATTTAAAGGTTAGAGTAAAAATATTTATATTAACTACTACCTTGACATTAATGATGCTTATTATTGGTGGAATTGGTATATTTCAAATTAATAAAGCTGACGAAAGAATGCAAAAAATGTATAATGAGAACTTCTTATCTGTATTAAATTTAAATAATAGTATAAACGAAGAAAGAAGTATTGAAGCAAGCATTTATAAGATGATTTTAAATAGTAATAATAAGGAATATCAAAAAGAAGAACACGAGAAAATAATAAAAAGTGAAGAAAAGTTTAATGAAAGTTTTAGCAATTATAAAAATATATATATTGATGATAATACAAGCAAGGCAATAATAGGATTAGAGACTAAATTAAATTCATACAGAGCAGAACAAAAAAAAGTTATTGATTTAGCTTTGTCTGGAAATGAAAGTGAATCCAAAAAGAAATTAGAAGAAATAGAAATAAACTTAGGTGAAGGTTTTAGATATGAATTAAATAAACTTTCAAATTATACGAACACCTTAGCAGAAAATATAAAAATAGAAAACAAAGAAGCTGTAGATAAATTAATAGCATTACTACTTGCTTGTATTATAGCAGTATTCTTCATTGGAATAATAGCAGCGGCTATTATAACTCAAAATATTGTCAAGCCATTAAAATTAGCAGTAAGAGAAATGGAAGAAATATCAAAAGGAGACTTTTCAAGAGGAATTGATAAGAAAATTTCAAATAGAAGAGATGAACTTGGAATTATCTTAAAGTATATAGGAACAATACAAGGTTCCTTAAGCAATCTGATAAAAAATGTTAAAATACAATCAAAGAATACAGAAGTTTCTATAATAAATATAAATGATAATATGAATAATCTAAATGATTCATTGGAAAATATTGCAGCAACTTCAGAGGAAATAACAGCAGTAATGGAAGAAACTTCTGCATCAACACAAGAAATAGATCATTCAATTAAGAATATTGAATCATCTATAGAATCAATTGCCAACAAGGCAAATGAAGGAGCAGAGATAGCAGGCGAGATAAGTAAAAGGGCGTTAGATAATAAAAGTTCTGTTAGTTTAGGACTAGAAAATACAAATAATATCTTATACAATTCTAAAATGTCATTAAAAGAGGCAATAGATAAAACTAAGGTAATTAATAAGATTTATGAATTATCTGAAATAATAATAGAAATTACAGAACAAACAAATCTTTTGGCCTTAAATGCATCTATAGAAGCTGCAAGAGCTGGTGAAGCAGGGAGAGGATTTTCAGTTGTAGCAGAAGAAATAAGAAAGCTAGCAGAAGCTTCTAAGGAGTCTGTAATAAAGATAAAGGAAACTGGAAATGATATATCAACTGCAGTTAATAGTCTTATTAATGGCTCTAATAATTTAATAAAATTTATGGATGAGGATTTACAAAAAGAATTTTCAAATATGATAACAGTTACGGAAACTTACAGAAATGATGGTGAATTAATAGATAGTATTGTACGTGAATTTAATAAAATTTCTAGTGATTTATTAATATCCATAAAGGAAATATCAGATATTATGGATGGAGTCTCTAAGGCAACAATAGAAGGAAGTAATGGAATAACAAATATATCTAACAAAATTGTTGATGCCAGCAATAAATCAGATGAAACTATGATTAATACAAATAAGGCCATGGAAAGTTCTGATAACTTAAATATTTCAATAGATATATTCAAAATAAAGGAATAATGTATATAAGGTACTATAGAAAATTTAATTCTATAGTACCTTATATTTTAAGTAGATCTGACGTCATATTTATAATTAAAAAGTATTTCTTTTTTAGAATTAGGCCCTATAGTTGTTTGAAAACATGGATTACCATTAGCGTCAGTATCATATTTATCAGTAGAATAATCTATCTCCCAAGGAGCAAAAATTGGCTCACATATTTTTATAGGAACGGCTTCATCCTTTGTATTAGTTATTATATAAAGAACCTGTTTAAACATATACTCTTTATATTTTTGAAAATTAATTAAGTTCCTCTGCGATGTAACATCAAAGGCTTTTCCCATTATAAAAGAAACTTCTCTATCTTTTGCAATACCTTTTATAGAACTACCACCAACAAATTCTAAACTTTCACCATATTGAATATAGGAGTTTATACTACCTGATGGAAGGGGAATTCCTAAATTGTTTTCAGTTGTATTTTGAAACTTAATTACTATGTTAGCATTTATGGAGTCGTATCCAAAATCATAAAGTTTAGTATATTTAATTCCGTCCCTAAAGAAGTTTTTAATTCTTTTTATCGTATTATTAAGAAAAGAATATTTACCAGGAATAGCATAAATATAGTAATCAATAATTCCAGTATTAGGTAGGGCACTTTCTAGAGTTGTAGATTGAATAGGAGTATTAATTAGATATAAGTTTTTATAAGCTAAATTAACATCTCCAGCAATAACTTTTAATGTTGTGTTATTGTAATCTATTCCAGATTTATTTACAAGATTAAACCAACAGTGAATTTCTAAGGTTTCTTCTTGTAGAATTATTACATAACTGCTAGACCATCTTATATTATCAGTAAGATAACTTAACCTAATAGCATCTAATTTTTTATCAGTTCCCTTAATTAAAATTGAATTAGGCACTAAATTATCACAATTATCACAAGGCATTAAATTTGAATTTTTAGTGTTACAGCAAATATAGTTAAAAGTCATTGCAAAGTCATCCACACCTAATACTATGACAGATGTTTCATTTATAAACTTACTTATGTCAAGATATTCAATGGTAACATAAGCATTAGAATCAGGTTTAGTTTTTGAAACTTCTCTTGTTTCACTAACCAGTGCTGTATTATTATAGACAGTTAATGAAAGCTCTTTGTTTTGCAAGTTAGTAGATTTTATATACATATTAATCCTCTATAATCATTTCTATATTATTATAATATAGATTTAATTATGGCTAATGTGAAATAATATAATAATATTATATAAATAATAAAAGCTTATGTATTGGAGAATACACAAGCTTTTATCTTAACTAATCATTCAATAACTCTTTAACATAGTTTGGAAGCATAAATGCACCTATATGTAAGTCAGTATTATAATACTTAGTTGATAAATTTAAAGACTTCCAGTTATCAGCATCAAAATCTTTTAAAGGGTGTATCTTTTTTGATGCAAAACAAAACATCCAATGACCTGATGCATAAGTAGGCATATGATATTGATAAGCCTCACAAATATTGAAAATCCCTTTCAGTTTACTGAAGGATCTTTTCATTTCCTTTGAATTATGAGGATAGTAAGGACTTTCGCATTGATTTATTAAGATTCCCTTTTCTGTTAATGAGGCAAAACAATCTTTATAAAATTCAGTTGTAAATAATCCCTCTCCAGGTCCTATTGGATCGGTAGAGTCTATTATAATTAAATCATATAAATTTTCTTTACCTTTAACAAATTTAATCCCATCTTCGAAAAATAAGTTAACTCTTCCATCATCTAATTTACAAGATGTAAAAGGTAAGAACTCTTTTGAAGCTTTAACAACAGCTTCATCTATTTCAACCATATCTATATTTTCAATATTATTATATCTTGTTAATTCTCTAACAGTACCGCCATCTCCAGCACCTATTACCAGCACATTCTTTATATTTTTATTAGTAGCCATAGCTACATGAGTTATCATTTCATGATAAATAAATTCATCTTTTTCAGTAACCATTGTCCAGTTATCAATTACAAGTACTCTTCCAAATTCATAAGTATCTAATACATCAATCTTTTGAAATGGGCTTTGTTCAGAATACAAATGATTTTTAACCTTCATAGAAAAATTTATATTTTGAGTTTGGTTTTCAGTATACCATAATTCCATATCCATATCTTAACCCTCCATTTTATGTTTTACTTGAATATTGTCATATGCTCCGTTGGAAAAGGTCTTAACTTTATCGACTAAGCCTCTTGCAACTTCAGTAGATTCACTTCTTTCAGCTTTTAGTGCATCTTCAAGATATTTAAATGCAAGCCAAGGATTAACAGTATCACCACATGTAAAAAGATCTACTGATGCATAACCATATTCAGGCCATGTATGAATTGTAAGATGAGATTCCTGGATTATAACGGCACCGCTTACTCCCCAGGGATTAAATTTGTGGAAACAACTAGTAACTATTGTAGCATTTGAAGCAATAGCAGCTTCTTTCATATGCTCTTCTATAATAGAATGATCCTTTAAGATTTCCTTGTCACAGTTATAATATTCCACTAAAATGTGTCTTCCAAGTTGTTCAATTTTCATAAAAATCCCTCCAAAATTATAAATTTAATTCCATCCAATAGATAGATATTTAATTAGCAAAAATGCTTCGCTCATGAAACCTCCTAAAAACATATTAAAGTTTAGTAATAGTAAACTTTAAGTTAAACTATACTAACTATATTATTTTAGCAATGAGAGAAATTCTTGTCAATAAATATTTTAGTAGAGAATATTAAAATAATTTTTAATTTTGATTAGGTTCAATGTTATAAATGAATATAAGAAGTCGACATTATCCCCTTATAAGAAAAAAATATTATCGGAAACTAAAGTTACCAATAATATTTAATAAGCAAGAATATGAGGTAAATAAAATTATTTAAGGCTTCGTAATAAATACAATGTTAAATAGAATTATCGGCATTTTCGCATAGCTCATTTAGATCTTCTGAACTACTTATATCAGAATAATATTGTTCCTCATTAAAAGAATTCTCTGATTTGCTTACAATAAGAGTACATATGCAATCACCCATTGTATTAACCGTGCTTCTACACATATCTAAAATTCTATCTATACCAAGAATTAATCCTATGCCTTCTATTGGAAGTCCTACTGATTGAAGTACCATTGAAAGCATTACCATACCAACACCAGGAACACCTGCTGTTCCAATTGAAGCTAATGTAGCTGTTACTATAATAGTCAAAATGCTAGTTAAGCTTAAGTCAACATTGTAGACTTGAGCAATGAAGATTGAAGCTACCCCTTGCATTATAGCAGTACCATCCATATTTATAGTGGAGCCAAGAGGAATAGAAAATGAAGAAATAGAATTATCTACACCCATTTCATCCATAGCATTTAAAGTAACTGGTAAAGCAGAATTGCTTGAAGCAGTTGAAAAAACTATAGAAGCAGGTTTAATAAATTTCTTTAAAAATGGTTTCATACTTAGTTTAGTAAAAAATTTAAATAAACCTCCATATATGAAAATTGAATGTATTAATAGTGAAAGAAGTATAACTATCATATATTTCATAAGTGGTATCATTGCATTAAATCCAATTGTTGCAAAGGTATTTGTCATTAATGCAAATACTCCAAAAGGAGCAAAATTCATTATTATTTGAACAAATTTCATTATTACTTCATTTAATGAATTAAAAAAAGTTTTTACTATAGTTGCTTTTTCTCCTACCATACTTATAGATAAACCTAATAAAATTGAAAAGAAAATTACTTGAAGCATATCCCCATCTACAAAAGATTTAAAGGGATTAGTAGGAATTATTCCAATTATTATGTCTATAAATGAATTACCCTGCGAAATTGTTGGTTCACTTATTAGTAGATGAGACATATCAAGACCAACACCAGGTTTTATAACTATAGAAAATAGTATACCTATAGTTATTGCAACACATGTTGTAGAAAGATAAAATAAAAATACTTTTCCTCCAACTCGTCCAAGTTTTTTTATATCTTCGATAGAAGCAGCACCACATGTTAATGAAATAAACACAAGAGGAACAACCATCATTTTTATTGATGCTAAGAAAAGATTAGATAAAACCTTTACAAAACCATTTAAGATAATAGTATTTTTAATTAAGTCAGATTCTATATTTTGGATAATAATTCCAAATAATGCACCTAAGAACATTGAAATAAATATCTTTTTTGTTAAAGTAAAACTTTTTTGCATAAAAAACCTCCTTAAGTTTAATAACTTTTCATAATAATAATAATATTATTATGAAGTATATTTTTCGATTTGACAAGCTGTAAAAAAAAATAAGTTGTCAGAAATTTTTGTAAGAATATAAATTAATATTATAAAATGGTAAATGATTCTATAAATATGTAAAATATATTATAAATTTGTATTAGTATACAAAAGATTCAAAATATATAGAAAGTTTTAAGGTGATGAATTACAATTGGGATAGGAAGCGTTTTCTATAAAAATTATAGAAATAAATATATAAAACTAAAAATGGAAACGTTTCCGAAGTGGTCTTTGATAATTTAATATAAAAAGGAGGATTTTTATGAGGGGAAAAAGTATTTTAAAACACAAAGCTAAATTTAGCATCTTTACACTTATACTATTTTGTCTAACATTAATGCCTATACCTAATAATGTAGTGAAAGCAGAAATTACTGAAAGTCAAACGGTTAAAGTTAGATTCTTTAAAGAAGATAGTGAGTATACTGGATGGAATATCTGGGCATGGTGGCCAAATGAGGATGGGCATGTAATTGAATTTACACATAGGGATAAAAAAGGTGTATATGCAGTAATTAATGTACCTACATCTGGTGAACTTGGAATAATAGTAAAAAAAGGTGAATGGGAAACAAAAGCAACAAAGGATGTTAAATATGACTTATCTAAAGGAGAAGTCGAAATTGTAATTACAGCTGGGAAACTAGATAGTGGTGATGATGTAGAGCCTAAAAGTATAGTATATGAACCGTTATATAAGAGCTTTGATAAAATTAATATTAAAGTTAATTATAATAGACCTAATAAAGATTATGGAGGATGGTCTTTATGGAACTGGATTACAGAAGGGGCTACAGGAGTAGAAGGCATTTTTGATAAGGATAATGAATTTGGATGCGAAACAACAGTTTCATATACAGGAATTACAAATTCTTCGAAGACAATAGGCACAAAGGGAAAATATGGAAATTGGGAAAAACAAGATAGTTTTGAAAGAATAATAGACTTAGCTTATTTAGATTACAATGGAAATTTAGAAGTTTATTATAAACAAGATGATCCTAAAACTTATTATGTTAAGCCGTCATTAATTGAAGAAAATCCGATAGTAGTAGATGAGCTTATTAATCAGCCTGGAGGAAAAAGCAAATGGTGTGTTGCTGGCAATTTCCAAGGATGGAATCCAAGTAACCCAGAAACTCAATTAAAACATTTAGTTGATAATTTTTATGAATATTCAACAGTTTTACCAGCTGGAAAACATGAATTTAAAATTATAAAAAATGGGAATTGGGATGATAATCCTTTTAGTAATAATGGAAATAATTTTGTTTTAGATTTAACTGAAAAAACTAAAGTTAATTTTTATGTTAATGAGGAGCTAAATGAAGCTAGAATAAATATTGCTGGAGTGGATGGACTACCTCAATATATTCCACAATTAAATAATGAGAAATGGCCAAGATTAGTTGGAGATATTCAAAAGATATTTGCCGAAGGAGAATGGTCCCCAGAAAATGCTAAGCAAATGTTTGTAGATTATAATTTTGATGGTAGTGTATATAAATTACAAAGAAATTTACCAGTAGGAAGATTTGAGGCTAAGGTAGCCTTTGGAGCAAATTGGAATGAGAGCTATGGAGCAGAAGATGGAGGTAATTTATTAGTAAACACTCTAGATTCATCAGATGTAGTCTTTGAAATAAACTATAAAGGAAATAAAATATTGACCCATAACTATAAGCCAACAGAAGGAGCTTTTGATGGACTTATAAATAAATCAGCAATAAAATTTGATTCAAGAAGTATAACATATAAAAAACCATTTGGAGCAATAAAAGAAGAAAGTGAAGATTTAACTTTAAGAATTGGAGTGGCAAAAGATGATGTACAGGTTGCTAAGGTCGAACTTATAGATGGTAATGGGGTGGCAAAAAGTTATGATATGAGAAAAGCAACCACAATAGGAGAAATAGATTATTATGAAGTAATAATTTCAAAAGTAGATTTTAATAATATTGGAATTTGGGGTTATAAATTTATATTAGTTGATGGGAAAACAAAGATTGAATATGGTGATGATGGGTTAAGTGGAGGAATCGGTACAACTGCAGATGAAGGTGTGCTTCCGTATAATTTAACAGTATATGATAAAGATTATAAAACTCCAGATTGGATGAAAGGGTCTGTTGTATATCAAATATTCCCAGATAGATTTTTTGACGGTAATAAGGAAAATAATAGAGCTAAGTTATTAGACGGATATAGAGGGTATATTGGAACAGACGGAACTCTTAAATCATATGAACTTCAATATTATGATGGTGGTGTAACAAATGATCCATCGCCTTCACAAGTATGGGGAAGCTGGAATGATTATCCCGAAAATCCAAGACATGCAACACCTGAAAATAAACCATATTATCCAAATTCAAGAACAGATAATATATGGACTAATGAATTTTATGGTGGAGATATTCAAGGGATACAAGAAAAGCTTGATTATTTAAAATCAATAGGTATAACAGCTATTTATTTAAATCCAGTTGCTTGGGCTGCATCTAATCATAAATATGATGCAACTGATTATAAATCTTTAGATCCAATGTTTGGACAACCTATTTATAATAAAGTTGGTGACGCTACTTCAGGATTAAATTATGAAGCAACAAGAGCCGCTTCAGATAGAATTTATCAAGCATTTGCTAAAGTAGCAGAAGAAAAGGGCATTAAATTAATAGCAGACGGAGTATTTAATCATGTTGGTGATGATTCTATATATTTTGATAGATATGAAAAATATCCGGAAATTGGGGCCTATGAATATTGGCGAAAGGTATGGGATAAAGTAAACACTGGAAAATCTCAAGAAAAGGCAGAGAAAGAGGTTGTTAAGGAGTTTGAAAATATCAAAAATCCTTTAACGGGTAAAAGTTATTCTTATCCAGAAGACTTTAAGTTTACCACATGGTTTAAAGTCGAAAATAAATGGGTGATAAGAGATAAGGATGGAAATTTACTAGATGCAAAAGATCAGCATTATAGTTATGAAGGCTGGTGGGGGTATGATTCATTACCAGTAATGGAAGCAAAAGCTCCTCAAGAAGGAGATGAATTAGCTATTTCAGGAAACCATGAATGGAATAATGTTGACTACAGAGAAAATGTTATTGGATATGATTTAACTGAAATGAGTGATAAAGAAGCTCAAAATAGTATGGAATATGCAGCATCTCAAAGATGGATATGGATGGGTGCAAGAGGATGGAGATTAGATGTTGCTCCTGATGTATCAACCAGTACGTGGCAAAAGTTCAGGGAAGCAGTTAAATCTACTACAGGAAGATTAGATGTTAATGGAAATATAATTGATGATCCAGTTATATTAGGTGAGGAATGGGGAGTTGCAACTCACTATTTATTAGGGGATCAATTTGATTCAGTAATGAACTATCAATTTAGAGCAGCGCTTCAAAACTATGTAATAAGTGGCAATTCAATAGACTTTAATAATGCATTAGAAGCAATAAGAGAAAATTATCCAAAAGAAGCATGGCAAGCTATGTTAAATTTAGTGGATTCCCATGATACTATACGTAATATAACTAAGATAGATAACCCTACATGGGAAGAAGAAAATACTAAGATAGCTCCAGAAGCATCTGACAATGCTTTGAAATTACAAGCATTAACAGCAATATTCCAAATGGGATATGCAGGAGCACCTACAATTTATTATGGAGATGAAGTTGGAGTAACAGGAACTAAGGACCCTGATTCAAGAAGGACATTTCCATGGGAAAGAGTTTCAAGTGTTAATGGAGATTATTCAGGAGTAGGAAGATATTCAGATTTATTTGATGCATATAAAAATGCTGCAAGAGTTAGAAATGAAAATGTTGAATTATTTGCAACAGGAGAAATTCAAACAGCTTATACAGCTGATAATGTAATTGCTTATGCAAGAAAGAGCTCTGAAAAGGGAGGATTATTAGTTTTAAATCAATCTACCGAAGCGAAAACTATAGAAGCGGATGTAACAGGATTTTTACCAGAAGGATTAAATTTAAAAGATGAATTGTACGGAAATGTATCTGCAGATGTAAAAGAGGGAAAAGTAAAAATTACAGTTCCAGCTCAATCAGGATTAATGATGGTATCTACTAATAATATAGTGAGTGTTGATAAAGTATCAGGGCTTTATGGAAAAGCTGAACAAGGAAAGGTAACTCTTACTTGGAATAAAGTTAATGGAGCTGAAAAATACAATATTTATAGAACTAATCTTGAAGGTGAAAAGGCTGAAAAAGTGGGGCAAGAAGTTAGTACGAGCTTTGTTGATGAAACTGTTGTAGATGGAGTAAGGTACTATTATTATGTTACGGCTGTTAAAGATGGTGGAGAGAGTGAATTTAGTGATTCTGTAACTGCTTTACCATCATTCAATATTAAATCAATTAGTGTACCTAATTCCGTAAATGATTTAATTATTGGAGTAGGTAAAAAAACAGAAGAAATAACTGTAAATATCAATATACCAGGATTAACAGATAATGGTGAATATAAAGATAAAGAAATTCCAAATTTTGAAGCCAAGCTTATGTATTATAAAGATGGAACTTCAAGAGAAAATGCCAATAGTACTAAGTTAAGATATAAAGGTGATTCAGAAGATGGATCAAAGATTTATTATGCAACATTTGAACCGACAGAAGCAGGTATATATAAATATTATGCTAAAGCAACAACAAATGCTGGTGATAGTTATACGCAATCCGCTGAAACAGCAATGAAAGCAATTATGAACAGTGATTCTAGTACTACACCAAAAGCACCAGTACTTGATGATATACTTGTAGAATCTAATAGAGCTAAAATAACTTGGGAATTAGATGGGATTAATGCTGAGGGCTTTGAAATTTATCGTAAAGAAGGAAATATGGAGTTTATAAAAATAGCAGTAGTAGATAAAGCTTCTAAAGAGTTTATAGATTTTACAGTAAGTAATGATAAAAATTATATTTATAAAGTAACAGCATATGATAAGTTCTATAATAGATCTTATTCAGAAGAAAAAGCAGTTACTCCAACATTAGTTATGGTAGATGTAACTTTAAGGCTTCATATTCCAAACTACACGCCAGCAACGGATGATATTTATATTGCAGGAGATTTAAATGGCTGGAATGCTGCAGGTGGTAGACTTACAGTACCAAGTGGAGCAACATCAAGAGATGTAGTAGAGTATAAATTTAAAATGATGGCAGGAAAGAGTATTCAATATAAATACACAAGAGGATCATGGAGTACAGAAGCCTTTACAAGTCATAAGCGTATTCCAAATGATACAGAGGATTATGGAAACTTTGCATATAGTTCTACAGATACTAATATGAAGCTAACTATTAAAAATCAAGGTGGAAATTCAATGATTATTGATGATTATGTACTTCGTTGGGTAGATATGCCTATGATGGTTTCCATGCCAAGAATTTCTTATGGAGATGATATTGAATACGAGACTAATGAAAAAAAATTTACACTAAAAGCTAGTGTTCCATATGGAGTTAAGTTTACTGTTAATAACGAAGATATAAATGAATTATATACTGATGCTATGGATGAGTATGGTAATGTATATGTAGAAGGAATAAAACTCAAACCAGGAATGAATGAATTTAAGCTTCATATTGAGCCAACACAAGAAACTATTGATTTACCTTGGTATACTGATGATGGTAGGGCTTCACAAGCTACTAAAACAATAACTATGAAGATTAATTGTACAGCAGATCCAGATGAAGAAAATCCAGAAGAAGTAAAAGTAACAGGAGTAAGTTTAGACAAGACAACAGCAGAATTAAAGATAAATGAAAGCTTAGAATTAAAAGCAAGTATTTTACCATCAGATGCAACAAATAAAGAAGTTGTTTGGGCTTCAAGTGATGAAAAGATTGCAAAGGTTGATGAAAATGGAAAGATAACAGCAGTAGGAGAAGGAAAGGCAACAATAACAGTAACAACAAAGGATGGAAACTTTAAGGCTACATGCGAAGTTACTGTGAAAGCTGATAATGTAAATCCTAATCCTGTAGAGAATGTAGTTGAAAAGATAGAAAATCCTAACGGAAAAAATCAAATAGTTATAAAGAATCCATCAAATGAAATTAAGCTTGAAATAAAAGATATAGAAGCTATAAAAAATGGAAATGGATATTTAGAAATTAAAAATGGTGAAAATACTATAATATTACCATTTAGCTTAATAGATAAAGAATTATTAAAAGAAGGTTCAAGCATAATCTTTGAAATGAATGTTAAGGAAGATGCAACTATAACAGCTGGAATTAAAGGTGTTAAAAAAGTATTTGAACTTAACCTATTAATTAAGAATGGAGATAATATAGTTAAAGTTCATAACTTTAAAAACGGAGTTGCAACAATAACATTAAAATTAAGTGATGAGGACTTAAAAGGATTAAACAAAGGAAATTTAGCAGTATTCTATTATGATGAAGAAACTAAGACATTTAAACAAATAGAAACAACTATAAATGGAAATGAAGTAACATTTAAGACTTCTCACTTTAGTAAGTTTATAATTGCAGAAAAGGCTTCCAATAATGGAAGTAATAATGGAAATATTAATGGAGGCTCTTTACCAGCAACAGGTGGAAAAAATCCAATTTATCCATTAGCTATAGGCTTAATTATAGTAGGTTGTGGAATATTCTTCGTATTTAATAAAAAGAAACAATATTTAAATTAATATATTAATAATTAAATTCAAAAATGAAATGGATTATATTGTAAAGTATAATCCATTTTTCTTTATTTATAATTAAAATTATAAATAACATAACAATTATAATTTAATTAACATAATATAAGAAATTTTAATACAAAATATCTTATAATAAAATAATTTTTAAAAAATATCTAATATATATAATTATAAAGGGTGAGAGTCAAATATAGTGTCGATATATGTATTAAAAAAAATATTAAATATAAGGACATTTAACTTGAAGAAGAGGGAGTAAATGATAAAATTAAATTAGAAAAGAATAAAGGGGGGATTTCTTGAGATAGGTACAAAAGAATTCTATTTAAAACTTGCATTATAAGTTAGGCATAATTAATTAACGATATAGGAATAAATACTTATATCAGGAGCTTATTAAAAATATTTTAAGGGGGATGAATATGAAAAAGCTTTTAAAAAGCAGATTGTTAAGCTCATTTATGACACTTACGATGATATTAGGATTAGTAACAGTACCAGTAAAAGAAGTTAAAGCGGAAAAAGCAAGTAATGTAGTAATAAGTGAAGTATATGGCGGTGGAGGAAACAATGGAGCAAAGTATAAAAATGATTTCATTGAATTGTATAATCCAACTGATAATGATATCAATTTAGATGGATGGAGATTGGAATATGCAAGTGCCACAGGGGAATTTGGAAAAAATAATTGTAACTTAAGTGGAGTAATTAAAGCAAATGGATATTTTCTAACTCAACAAGCAGCAGGTGCGGCTGGAACAGAAGCATTACCTAACCCAGATATTATAGGCGAATTAAATATGGGGGCTTCAAATCTTAAAGTTAGAATAGTTAATTCAGAAGGGACAGTTATAGATTTCGTTGGGATTGGGACAGCAACGACATTTGAAGGCGATAAAGCAGCACCAGCAATTAGTGCTAGTTTAAGTGCTCAACGTAAAGATAATGATGGTTCTTCAGATGGAAAAACTAACGGTTGGGATACAAATAATAATGGAAATGATTTTTATGCAAAAGAACCAACACCAAGAAGTTCAAGTTACTCAGCTGTAGATATTGCATTAACTGGATTAAATATTGATGCAAACATATCTTTAGAAGTTGGAGAAAATAAAAGCTTAACACTTGCTTATATCCCTGAAAATACAACAGAAAAAGGTGTTGAATATATAAGTTTAAATCCTGAAATAGCAACAGTGGATAATGATGGGAAAGTTGTTGCTGTTAAAGAAGGACAAACAACTATAGAAGTTAGATCAAAAATAAAAGCTGATATAAAAGTAGTATGTCAAGTAACTGTAGATAAGGCAATAGACAGAGTTGGACCAACAGTTACAGATTTAAAACCATATAATGGACAAAACATAGGAGACTTAAGAAAACCAGAGATTAGCGCAACATTTAATGATGAATCAGGTATAGATATGAGCTCTATTGAATTAATATTTGATGAAAAAGATGTAACCGCTAACATAACTAAAGATGACAAAACCATAAAATATTCTGTATCAGAAGATTTAGCTGATGGAACTTATAATGTTTCAATTAAGATTAAGGATACATTAGGAAATTTAACTACACAAGAATGGAGATTTACAGTTGGGGAAGTTAGTAAAAATTTATATTTTGGACAACTTCACTCCCATACTAATATATCAGATGGTACAGGTTCAGTAGATGATGCATATCAATATGCTGAAAATACTGCAAAGGTAGATTTTTTAGCTGTAACTGATCACTCCAATTGGTTTGATAATGATACAAAAGCAAGTTTAGCAGATGGATCAATGAGCCAAGCTTGGAATAAAGGATTAAGTGCAGCAGATAAATATAATAAAGATGGGGATTTTGTTGCTATTTATGGATATGAAATGACTTGGTCAGGATCAACTGGTGGATATGGACATATTAATACTTTTAATACACCAGGGTTTGAAACAAGAACAAATAGCAAAATGGACTTAAAAAATTACTATAATACTTTAAAAACACAAAAGCAATCATTATCACAACTAAATCACCCAGGAAAAACTTTTGGAGATTTCAGTGACTTTGCATATTATGATGCTGAAATAGATAAACAAGTAACATTAATTGAAGTTGGAAATGGTGAAGGAGCTATTAGAAGTTCAGGATACTTCCCTTCATATGAGTATTATACAAGAGCTTTAGATAAAGGATGGCATGTTGCTCCAACAAATAACCAAGATAACCATAAAGGAAAATGGGGTAATGCTAATACTGCAAGAACTGTTATAGAAGCTTCAGATCTTTCAAGAGATTCTGTTTATGAAGCAATAAAAGAAAGAAGAGTTTATGCAACTGAAGATGAAAATTTAAGAATTTCTTATGAAGTAAATGGAAGCCCGATGGGTTCTATATTACCTAAAACAGATAAATTAGATTTCAATGTAAGTGTTGAAGATATAGATAATGGAGATAATATAAAAAAGATATCAATAATTGGTGATGGGGGAAAGGTCATACAATCTATTGATAATATAAACTCTACATCTAAAGAATGGAAATTCTCGATAGATGAATCAAATAGCTCATATTATTATGTAAGAGTAGATCAAGTAGATAAAGATATAGCTGTAACATCAGCAATTTGGGTAGGAGATAGAGAAAACTTTGGAATTTCTACAGTGGATTCTGATACAGAAGTAATTATAGCTGGTGAAGAGTTTAATATAGGAACTACTATATATAATAATGAAGCAGCGGCTATAAATGATATTAAAGTAGAGTACTATTTAAACAATGGAACAGAAGCTATAAAAACTGAAACTATTGAAAAGGTAGATGCAGGATCATCAATAGTAGCAAAATTACCACATAAGTTTGATAAGGCTGGAGATTATTCATTCCAAGTAAAAGTGACAGCCACTATAAATGGAGTAGTTAAGGAATTTAAGGGTGCTATTGAGGTTGAGGTTTTAGGAGCTAACGAAGTTTCTAGGGTTGTTATAGACGGTGCGCATCAAAATCAATATGTATCAGGCGATTATTCAGGAAAGGTTACAACTCTAACTGCATTAATGGCTCAAAACAATATTAAATCAGTAATAAATACTGAACCTATAACAGATGAGGTATTAAAGGGAGCATCATTACTTATAATGTCAGATCCTCAAAGTACAGTAAAAGATGCATATGGATTGACACCTCAAAAATATACTGATGATGAGTTAGCAGCAATAGCGAGATTTGTTAAAAATGGAGGAAATATTGCAATAACTTCTAAAGCTGATTATGGAGATGCTAAGGATGAGTATGGAAATGCAAGACAAGGAAACTCTGTACTTGAAGCAATAGGAGCTAAAATAAGATTTAATGATGATCAGGCTACTGATGATAATGAAAATGGTGGCCAAAATTATAGACTATATTTTGATGATTATAACACAAATAGTAGTTGGATGAACGGAATAGATGCAAGTAAAAAATATAGTTTTTATAGTGGGTCAACACTTATAATGCCATCAGATTTATCAAATATTGACGTTTTAGTAAGAGGTCATGCAACTACTTATGGAAATGATGCTGATAAGCAAGGAGACAACACACCTATAGGAAAAGGTGAAGTGGTTGGATTAGCTGTTGAAACATTAAGCAACGGAGCTAAAGTTGTAGTTTCAGGAGCAACTTTCTTTTCAAATTTTGAAATGGATGGACTAGATTATTCTAATTATCAAATAACTGAAAAAGTTCTTAAAGAACTTTCTCCAGCACCAGAACTTCCAGTAAGTAAAATTGCTAACGTTAGAGTAGATGCTGATAATAACAATATTCCAGATAGATTTGGGGAAACAGTAGTAGTTGAAGGATATGTAACAGCAGCTTCTAATATTGCAGCACCAGGAAACTCATTCTTTGATGTTATTTATGTTCAAGATGAAACAGCTGGATTAACTATATTTGGAGTTTCAACTACATCAGTAAAATTAGGACAAAAAGTAAGAATTAAGGGAAGAGTATCATCATATTTAGGGGATGCACAAGTTGCACTTAAAAATGAAAGTTTAGGATTACAAATTATTGACGAAAGTATAAATTTAGTACAACCTACTAAGCTTTCAACTAAAGATAGTATGATTGAAGCAAAAGAGGGACTTTTAGTAAAAGTAGATGGAAGAGTAACTAGAATTGATGGACAAAATATATATGTAAATGACGGTACTGGTGAATCACGAGTTTATGTTGAAGGATATGTTAGAAGTAGCAAAAATCCAGGAGTAGATGATGAATGGAAATCTAGAATTAATGTAGGTGATAAAGTTTCTGCAATAGGACTTGCTTCAGAAGATCCAGAAGGACATAGATTAAGAGTTAGAGATTCAGCTGAAATTGAAAAATTGCCAAGCAATGATGTTGAAATCACAATACTTCATACTAACGATACTCATGGTAGAGTTAAGGGTGATTCAAGCGTTATTGGAATAGATACAATATCTGCAATTAAGAAGAGCATACAAAATTCTATATTAGTAGATGCAGGGGATACTTTACATGGTTTACCATTTGCAACTATGAATAAAGGAGAAGATATTGTAACTTTAATGAAGCTTGCAGGCTATGATGTAATGACTCCAGGTAACCATGATTTTAATTATGGATATCAAAGACTTTCAGAACTTGCTAATATGGCATCAGAAGGAAATAATGGATTCTCTATAATTTCTTCAAATGTCATGAAGGGAGATAAAGCATTATTAAATTCAAATATAATAAAGGAAATTGATGGAGTTAAGGTAGGATTTTTTGGATTATCTACTCCAGAAACTGAATATAAGACTAATCCTAATAATGTAATAGGAATAAGCTTTAATGATCCTATAGAAAGTGCAAAAAAACAAGTTAAAGAATTAAAGGAAAAAGGAGCAGATGTAATAATTGCAATTGCTCATATTGGAACGGATGCTTCTAGTGAAATAACTTCTCCAATGATAGCAAAAGCTGTTGAAGGTATTGATATTATAGTAGATGGACATAGTCATAGTAAATACCCAACAGGACTTGAAGCTGATAATGGAACAATTATAGTAAGTACAGGAGAATATGAAGCAAATCTTGGACAAGTAAAAATTACTGTAGATAAAGAAACAAAGAAATTAGTGAATAAAGTTGCAACTTTAATTCCAAAGAGTACAGCATCTACTATAGAGGCAGATGAAACTGTAACGTCAAAAATAAAGGAAATTGATGATGCACAAAATGTTATTTTATCAAAGGTAATAGGAAATTCTAAGGTTGTTTTAGATGGTGCAAGAGAAAATGCTAGAACAAAGGAAACTAATCTTGGAAACTTAATTACTGATGCAATGCTTTATGTAACAGGTGCTCAAATTGCCATAACAAATGGTGGTGGAATACGTGATAGCATAAATGAAGGTGAAATAACAAAGGGAGAAGTTGTTAAAGTTCTTCCATTTGGAAACTTTATAGTTACTAAGTATTTAACAGGAGCGCAAATTAAAGAGATTCTTGAACATGGAGTTAAATCATATCCAGCAACTGCAGGACAATTTACTCATGTAGCAGGTATAAAATATGCGTTTGATAAGGATAAAGAAGCTGGTAATAGAGTATTTAGCATAACTATAGATGGAAAAGCATTAGATATGAATGCAAAATATCTTGTTGCTACAAATGATTTTATGGCAGCTGGAGGAGATGAATATCCACACTTTAAGAATGCTAAAACAGAAAATGAATTCCAAGCATTGGATGAAGCATTAGAAGTTTATATTAAAAAACTTGGAGATGTAAATTATTCAGTTGAAGGTAGAATAGTAGTTGGTAAAGAGGTTCAAGATGTAAAAGTAACAGGAGTAAGTTTAGACAAGACAACAGCAGA
>JAQCTH010000182.1 GCA_027686065.1 Clostridiaceae bacterium AF10-41 | reverse complement strand
AACTAAGTAAAATAATATTTAGTTAAGAAAGGATGTGTCCAATATGGGAAAGGGCAAAAGATATGATCAAGAATATAAGGATATGATAGTAGACTTATATAAATCAGGAATGACCTTAGCAGAGCTAAGTAGCGAATATGGCATTGCAAAATCAACAATTAACGGATGGATCAAAGATGTTAAAGAAATACACGTAGATGATAATGAAGTTATGACATTAAAGGAAGTTAAGGCTTTAAAAAAAGAAATGGCAAGAATTAAAGAGGAAAATGAAATATTAAAAAAAGCTATGGCCATATTTGCAACAAAAAATTAGATGAAGTAATAGAATTTATAGATAGCAATAAAAGTAACCATGATATTAAGACTATGTGTACCGTTCTAGGCGTAGCCAGAAGCACATATTATAAATCTTTTGATAAGACTAAATCTGCAAGAGAACTAGAGAATGAGGAATTAAACGCTGCTATTAAAAGGATCTATAAAGACAATAAAGGAATA
>JAQCTH010000181.1 GCA_027686065.1 Clostridiaceae bacterium AF10-41 | reverse complement strand
ATTTATTATATTTGATGCAAGTTCAATTATAACAACATATATTATAAAAGAAGAACTTGTCTTTTTACCTGATAAATTAAAGGAGCTATGAAATGAGCAAAAAAATATATAATGATATTATAATAAAAACAAAAGATAAAGACTTGTTAAAATTTTCATATGATGATGAAATTGGAATATTTTACGAAACTATTAATAATAATAAAAAGTCAAAAAAAAATATTATACTTAAACAGAGTTTTAAATACTTTTATGTTACAGAAGATTTCAATAGAAATGTTAACTTAATTTGTCAAGATATAATAGGCAATATTACTTTATGCATTCTAGAAGATGATACATGGAAGTTTAAAACTCTTTTTTGCATAAAACATAATTTTATAATGCCAATTAATGTAAAAGGGTTTTATTTAAATAAAGATTTTAAGTTCTTATTCAATTCAGATAATGATTTGAAAAATATATATTTTAAGGATAAGTTTAATACTTCATTGGAAAAAATTTATAGTGAAAATAATAATATAGATATAGATTACAGCATTT
>JAQCTH010000180.1 GCA_027686065.1 Clostridiaceae bacterium AF10-41 | reverse complement strand
TATGAAGGAATATAGACCACTAATATCAATAATAAACTTATATTAGTACTATCAATAGTTATTATATTACTAATAAAGTTAATTATAGTATTACTAACAATTGAATTCATACAAATTATAAAATATATTATACTAAATCCAATAGTTGCTGATAACTTATCCTTGTAGTAGGGAATAACCGCCAAAATTAACGATACTATATGCATTATTATAATTGCTAAACTATAATTCCCCATAATAGAAGTAATTAATATTATTACTAAAGATATACCCCCTATTAATGAAAAGGTTTGCACCTTACTCTTTCTATATTTTTCATCAATGCAATAATTTATCGTCATAATGAACATAGTACATTGAAGAATGCTATTAATAATGTCAAAAAAACCAGTGTACATATCCTATATTCCCCTATCTAAATTTTTTAATTGATTGAATTTATTTGTCTTTATTATTTTATTTCTTAATTATATTTATTCATCAACCTATTAGATTATACAATATTTCCGTATAATATGCTATGTTTTTTACTTATTTTTTACTTATTTCATCTTCTTT
>JAQCTH010000018.1 GCA_027686065.1 Clostridiaceae bacterium AF10-41 | reverse complement strand
TATATGATCATTTCCTTACATTCTAATCTTATCATTTATACCTTGCCAGCAAGGTGTAAGTAATATTCAGTCATTCGATAACTACTATGCCCTAACAATCTTTTAAGAGTATAAATATCTCCACCTTCTCTTAAGAATAGTGTAGCAAATGTATGACGGAATAAATGTAGTGAATATCTAAATACACCTCTCCTTTTAGCATACTTTGTAATACCTATCTGTAAAGTAGTCCTTGGCATTCTCTCTCCATATGATGTACAAAACAAATAGTCATTTTGGGTGCCACCTCTTACTAGTAAGTATTCAACTAACACCTTGTGTAACGTATTACTAATTGGTACTTGTCTTGGTTTTTTATTTTTGGTATGGGAAAGGTTTATCAAACCCTCTTTTAAATCTATACCACTTGTTTTTAACTCTCTTAATTCTAATGCCCTTACCCCTGTACCCAGTAAAAAGTTAACTATTGCCCAATTTCTAAACTCTGCAAACCTGTTGGTCGTATCCTTTCCAGAAGGTTTTTTAAGCAATAACTTTAATTCCTCTTCTGTGTATATATCTTTAAATACTTCTTGATGTTTAACATAGGAATACGGAAATTTTTCAATGTAACCTAATTCCATTCCATAAGATAGCATTGGGGTAATTTTCCTAATATAACTATTAACTGTAACATCTTTTACTTTCCTTACCTGTTTTATGTGTACCTTGAAATCCTCAAAAGTATATGCAGTAAACTCATGACAATAAAACTCCTCTGATACGCCTTCATACTGTAAATATTCATAAAAATACTTTAAAACATTCTTGTATCCATTAGTAGTATGATGTGATATACCATTTGCTTCACACCTCTTAAAATACATCTCACACAAGTCCTTAAATAACATCCCTTGTTTGTTAACCATTCCAATTTTATAACCTTTTGTTTTAGCCATTTTGTAACCCTCCGTATAGTTAAATTCAAGTTACAAGGTAGCCAAAAACATAAAAATAAAGTAGGCTTTGACAGACGGAAAACTTCCCTAAAATCAAAACCTACTTTGCAGTACATTAGCAGTACCAAACTATTATAAACCCTTGGTTTATCACAACTTCACCTTATTCAAATTCTATAGTTGCTGGTGGTTTTCCTGTGCAATCGTATAATACACGGTTAACCCCTTTAACTTCATTTATAATTCTAGTTGTTACTTTTCCAAGTACTTCCCATGGAAGGTCAGCTGATTCTGCTGTCATAAAATCACTTGTAGTTACTGCACGAAGAACTACTGCATAGTCATAAGTTCTTTCATCTCCCATTACACCTACTGAACGCATATTAGTAAGTGCTGCAAAGTATTGACCTAGCTCTTTATCAACTCCAGACTTTGCAATTTCTTCTCTGTAAATTGCATCTGCATCTTGAACTATTCTAACTTTCTCAGCTGTTACTTCACCAATTATACGTATTCCAAGACCTGGTCCTGGGAATGGTTGTCTGTAAACTAGCTTTTCAGGTATTCCAAGCTCTAAACCAGCTTTACGCACTTCATCTTTAAATAATAGTCTTAATGGTTCTATTATTTCTTTAAAATCAACATAGTCTGGAAGCCCTCCAACATTATGATGTGATTTTATAACTGCTGATTTTCCAAGTCCACTTTCAATTACATCTGGATAAATAGTTCCTTGTACTAAGAAATCTACTGTTCCTATCTTTTTAGCTTCCTCTTCAAATACTCTTATAAATTCTTCACCTATTATTTTTCTCTTTTGTTCAGGCTCTTCTACTCCAGCTAACTTTTCATAAAATCTTTCCTGTGCATTTACACGAATAAAGTTTAAATCATATTGTCCATTAGGTCCAAATATTTCTTCAACTTCATCGCCTTCATTTTTACGAAGTAAACCATGATCAACAAATACACATGTTAATTGACTTCCTACAGCTTTTGAAAGTAATACAGCGGCTACAGATGAATCAACTCCACCTGATAATGCACATAATACTTTACCATTTCCAACCTTTTCACGTATTTCTTTAATTGTTTTTTCTACAAATGAATCCATTTTCCAATCACCAGAACATTCACAAACATTATATAAGAAGTTTGATATCATCTTTGTTCCTTCTTGTGTATGCATAACTTCTGGGTGGAATTGAACTGCATATAAATTCTTTTCTTGGCACTCCATAGCAGCAACTGGACATACTGGAGTATTAGCTATTATCTTAAATCCTTCTGGAGCTTTTTCTATGTAATCTGTATGACTCATCCAACAAACAGTAGATGGTGATACTCCATCAAAAATCTTTGAATCTACATTTACATCAACCTTTGTTTTTCCATATTCACTTACAGGTGCTGTTGCAACTTTTCCTCCAAGTATATGAGCCATTAATTGTGATCCATAGCATATTCCAAGTATAGGTATTCCTGCTTCAAATAAGGCTTTTTCACATAAAGGAGAATCCTCACCATATACACTATTTGGTCCTCCAGTAAATATTATTCCCTTAGGATTCATTTCTTTTATTTCATTAACGCTTAAAGTATGTGGATGAACTTCACAATAAACACCACATTCTCTAACTCTTCTAGCTATTAATTGATTATATTGACCACCAAAGTCAATAACTAATACTAACTCTTTATCCATTGGTTACCTCCAATTTAGTTTTTTTGTTTATTATCTACATGAATAAGTTTAAAGGAAAAAGTGAGAGAATGAAAGAGGCAAAAAATTAATGAAAGAATGAAGAAATGAAAAAATGAAAAAATTATGGTAATTATATTTTCTTTTTTAACTCAGCTAAGCTGAGTTATTTCTTCAATTCTTTCATTTGCCATTTAAAATTTTAATTTTAAATAAAAGTTTTCATTCTTTCAATTTTAAATAAATCTTCACTTTTCACTCTTTCACTATAACTCAGTTTGCCTGAGTTATTTCCTCAACTGTCCATTATCAATTACTACTTGCTGTAGTTTGGTGATTCTTTAGTTATATTAACATCATGTGGATGGCTTTCTCTTATTCCTGATGCTGTTTGAACTACAAATTTTGCATTTTCATATAAATCATCTAATGTAGGTGCTCCTAGATATCCCATTCCAGATTTTATTCCACCTGTTAATTGATATATCGTATCTGCAACAGCCCCCTTATAAGCAACTCTTCCTTCAACGCCCTCTGGCACAAACTTCCTAGTCCCATTTTGGAAGTATCTATCACTTGATCCTTTTTCCATTGCTCCAAGTGATCCCATTCCTCTATAAACTTTATAGCTTCTTCCTTGATATATTTCCATTTCCCCTGGTGCTTCTTCACAGCCAGCAAACATTGATCCCATCATTGCAACAGATGCTCCACCAGCTAATGCTTTAACTATATCTCCTGAGTATTTCAGTCCTCCGTCTGCAATTACTGGAACTCCATATTTTCTTCCTTCTTCTGCACAATCCATAACGGCTGTTAATTGAGGAACTCCAACACCTGCTACTATTCTTGTTGTGCATATTGACCCTGGTCCTATACCAACCTTAACACAATCTGCTCCTGCTTCTATTAAATCTCTTGTAGCTTCAGCTGTTGCTATATTTCCAGCTATTATTTGTAATTCTGGATACTTAGCTTTTATTTTTCTTACTCCATCCATAACACCTTTTGAATGTCCATGAGCTGTATCTAATGTAATAACATCAACATTAGCTTTAACTAAAGCATCTACTCTATCCATCATATCTTTAGTTATTCCTACTGATGCTCCACATAATAATCTACCTTTTTCGTCCTTTGCTGCATTTGGGAAAGCTTTTGCTTTTTCTATATCTTTAATAGTTATTAATCCTTTTAAATTATTTTCATCATCAACTAAAGGAAGTTTTTCTATCTTGTGTTTCTTTAATATTTCAAGAGCTTCTTGTAATGTAGTTCCTTCTTTAGATGTTATTAGTGGGCTTTTAGTCATAACTTCGGAAACTAGTCTATCGTAATTTGTTTCAAAAACTATGTCTCTATTAGTTATTATTCCAACTAATTGGCTTCCTCTTGTTATTGGAACTCCTGATATTCTATATTGAGCCATAAGTTCTTGAGCTTGTCTTATTGTATGGTTTTCTGATAAGAATATTGGATCTGTTATTACTCCATTTTCTTGTCTTTTTACTCTATCAACTTCTTTTGCTTGCTCTTCTATAGTCATATTTTTGTGAATTATCCCTATTCCACCTTCTCTTGCAATTGCAATTGCCATTTTAGATTCTGTTACAGTATCCATACTTGCACTCATTAGTGGAATATTTAAAGTAATTTTCTTTGTTAATTTAGTTTTTAAACTAACCTCATTAGGTAAGATTTCTGATTTATTAGGTACTAGTAATACATCATCGAAAGTATAAGCAGTTTTAATTATTGTTGCCATTAGTTCTCCCCCTTGAAATAATTTTTTTCTTGCATATTTATAATTTTATGATTGTAAAATTTCTTTTTCTTTCTATTTTTATGTATAAAAAAAGACATATTAATCTTCTAAGTGAAGTTAATATGCCTAAAATACTATATAAAAAAACATAGTATTAGTATATCAAAATCACTCATAGTCGGAAATTTAAGGTTTCCGGTAGATACTTCCTGCCGTATTCAGGGGATATATGAGTTGTTATATATGACTCTTTTTAAGTTAAAGATATTATATATCTATGGCCTATTATTGTCAATAAGTTTGCAATTTATATTTCAAGTAAAATTCATGAATTGATGGCAATTATACTCATAATAAAGTTTATGGTGAATTTAAATTAATACTATACTAATTAATATAGTAAGAAAAAGCTTCATATGGCCTTAACTTTATAGTTTTTTCATTAATAATAATATCTTTATAGTTTGATATTATTAATTTACCTATATTTATATCATCGCATAAAGTAAAGCTTTGTTCTTCTTCATAAAAATTAGCTACAACTAATAATTTTCTTCCTTTATATTCTCTTATATATGCAAATATATTTTTATCTTCCTCTAATAAAAGCTTATATTCACCATATACTACAATATCATTTTCTTTTCTAAACTTAATTAATTCTTTATAATAATAGAATATAGAATCTTTATCTTTCAATTCATCTTCTACATTTATATACTTATAATTTTCATTAACTTTTAGCCAAGGTTTTCCTATAGTAAATCCTGCATTTTCTTCTGAATTCCACTGCATAGGTGTTCTTGCATTATCTCTGCCCTTAACTTCTAGAGATTTCATTATATCTTCATGTTTATATCCAGAAGCTATTCTTTCCTTATAAAGATTTAATGTCTCAATATCCCTATAGTCTTCAACATTTTCAAAATATGCATTGGTCATTCCAATTTCCTCACCTTGATAAATATATGGGGTTCCTTTCATAAAGTGAAGTAATGTTGCAAACATTTTTGCTGATTCTACTCTATATTCTTTATCATTTCCCCATCTTGAAACTACTCTTGGTTGATCATGATTGCTCCAATAAATACTATTCCATCCTTCATCACCTAAAGCAGTTTGCCATCTACTTAGAACTTTTTTTAATTCTACTAAGTTCAATTTTCTTAAATCCCATTTGCTTTTTCCTGGAATTTCATCTAAAGCTATATGTTGAAATTGAAAGCATGTTCCAAGTTCTTTTCTCCTAGGATCGGTAAATAGCTTTGCTATATCTATAGTCGCCCCACCTGTTTCCCCTACTGTAAATAAATCTTTATTCCCAAAGGTATTCATATTCATTTCATGGATATATTCATGGGTTTTTTCTGTATTTCCCAATATCTTATTATCAATATCTTTACCCACTAAATCTATAACATCCATCCTAAAGCCACCAACACCTTTATCTATCCAGAAATTCATCATATCATAGACTTCTTTTCTTACCTTTTTGTTATCCCAGTTTAAGTCTGGCTGCTTTTTGCTGAATAAATGTAGATAATATTCTCCTGTTTCTTCATCTAATTGCCAAGCTGATCCACTAAAAAATGATTTAACATCATTTGGCTCTTTTCCATCTACTGGCTTTCTCCAAACATAAAAGTCTCTATATGGATTATCTTTAGATTTTCTTGCTTCTATAAACCAAGGATGTTCATCTGATGTATGATTTACTACTAAATCCATAACAATTTTTATATTTCTCTTTTCTGCTTCTTTTAATAAGTTATCCATATCTTCCATAGTACCAAACTCTGGCGCTATTTCTTTATAATCGCTTATATCATAACCATTGTCATCCATTGGAGATTTATATACTGGAGACATCCATATAATATCTATTCCTAATAATTTTAAATAGTCTAATTTTTCTATTATACCATTAATATCCCCACTGCCATTTCCTGTGGTATCTTTAAAACTTTTGGGATAAACTTGATATACAGTTGAATTATGCCACCACTTTTTTTTCATTATAATACCTACCTTTATATGGTTTCTACCACTGATTCTTCTATTGATTTTTCACTTATATTAGCTTCTACATTATTATTTGTAATTTCTAAAAGTTCCATAGCCTTTTTAATATATTTATTTTGCATAGTAAGATTCCATATTAGTCCACTTCTATAGTTTTCTATCATAAGTATACTAATGCCTTTATCTATTCCAATTTCTACTTTACTGAACCATTCCGGTGTGACATCTAGGTTATAGGCATCCTTAAATCCATATTTTCCCCATAGCTTGTCCTTAAATGTTTTATAATAATAATTCATTGCATCTATTGATTCTTCTGGTGTAAATACTATTGATCCAATAGCTCCACATGGTGGTACTGTTCCATCAGCGGTATGAACTGTTCCACCCTTAGCTGATGGTAGTGTTCCTTGACTTCCATCATATCCATGATGAGTTTCACAAGCAGTCATCCCCCAAGCATTTTTGTGAAAGCTCTTAGAATTAACAGGATTATCTATACAATATTGTCTATTAGATAAAGATGCTTTTACTGAATTTTCGAACCAGTCAACCCCTAGCTTGTCCTTTGTGTTCCTAAAATCTATCCATGCATGTGAAAATTGATATGGGAATATAGATCCAATAGGTGTATATATAAATTCATCTCCACCATAACTTCCAATATCTCTTCTAAAATCGTAGAACATTGATGCTGGTACAGGATGCGTTGGTGAAGCCACTCCTAAGAAATACATCATAAATTGTTCGGCTGTCATGTCCCAAGCTCCAAAAGGCCCCTGCTCTTTACTATATCCCATATAAAAATGATTTGTTTTTGGATTTCTATAAAATTCCCAATTTATTCTTGAATATATTCTTTCAAAATATTCTTCAACTTCGCCTTTAAAATATTCTGCACAAGTTAATGCTCCCATTATAGCTATAGCTGTATCTATTATTGAAACTTCACTATTCCACTCTCTTTTACCTGAGTTCATATTTACAAAATGATTAAAAAAACCTTCTGTTTGTTCTACATCATTATATAAAGTTTTTAATGTTCCAAGTGCTCTTTTTTCTCCTTCTTCTTTAGTTATCCATCCTCTTTCAACTCCTACTATTATTGCAGATAATCCAAATCCTACTGAAGCAACTGAGGCAACTTTTTTATGTCTTTCTGAATTTGTTGTGTTGTCTCTAATTAAACCAAAACCTTCTCCTTCTGTTGTTGCTTCATTCCAAAAGAAATCAAAACATCCCTTAGCTTCTAAGTCTAAAATATCTAATCTATCCATTTATAAATCCTCCACTTATTTAATTTCTAGCTTTTCTAAACCTCTATTTATATATTCATTTTTCATAAATTCTTTCCAAATTTCTTCATCCTCATAATTACCTATCATAATCATGGTAATACCTTTATCTATACCTATGTAGTCATTTGCAATCCAACTTTTATCAAGGTTAAATGCATCCTTATATCCATATTCTCCTTTAAGTCCATCTATTTTGTCAAAAGCTTTAACAGCTTTAATACTTTCTTTAGGAGTAAATACTATTGATCCTAATGCTCCTGCTGGTGCAATAGTTCCTTCAACTTTATTTGCTGTATTGGATGCCCCTGAAGGTGCTGATCCTAGTAATCCATTATATCCATTTGGAGTATCACAAGCAGTTAATCCCCATCCCCCTATAGCAAAGCTCTTATACTCATTCTTTAAATCCATTGAATAATTATAACTTGCTAAAGAAGCATCTACTGAATTATTAAACCAATTAACACCCTTTTCATCAGATTTATCTCTAAAATCTATCCATCCATGAGAAAATTGATAAGTAAAAATGGATCCAAACCATGAATGTATAAATTTATTTCCTTCTCCATATTTATCATAATTTCTTGTAAAACTATTATAAACTTTTTGATCTATTGGAAATGTAGGAGAACCTGCACCTAAAACATACATCATTAACTGTTCTGCATAATAATCCCAATGACCTTCAAATCCCTTTTCTGGGCTGTATGCCATATAAAACTGATTGTTCTTATTATCTACAAACCAAGGCCAATTTACTTTTTCATAAATTTTGTTAGCTTTGTCCTTTATTTCTCCACCAAAATACTCTCCAGCATGTAATGCTCCACAAATTAGTATTGCTGTATCTATATTAGATAACTCACTATTCCATTCTCTCTCTCCAGTATTTATATTTATAAAATGATAATAGAACCCTTCAATAGTTTCCATATTTAAAAGGGTATCTAAGGTTTTGTTAGCTCTATCAAAAGCATCTTCCTTTGATAATAACTTTTCTTCCACCGCTATTGGTAGAGCTGATAATCCATATCCTGTAGCTGCAATACTTGCTATAGAAGGATTCCCTGGATATCTATCTCTAACTAGTCCATATCCTGAGCTATTTTCTGCAGTATTACTTTGTTCTAAGAAATATTTAATTGAAGAAACTTTTTCTTCTTTTAACAACCTGGAGTTACTTCCAAAAAAATTTATACAAAGTACTATTAAAATTATAACTGAAGTACTTAAAAGTACTATTTTACTTCTTTTTTTCAATAATATTTAACCTCCTTAAAACTTAAAATCATATAATTTTTAAATTTTAAGCCCTTCTTCTACTTATTTATATTAAGATTTTGGAAGAAGAGCTCTTTTATACATGAAACTTTTATATTAATATATTTACTTAAATCCTACTTCTAAAATATCATCTATTTTGGCATGCTTAGTTGACTTTATTATTTTTAAGTCATCTTTTTCTTCAACTATAAAATCATTACTTGAAACTATAGTCATTTTTGTTTTTATTGCTATCTCATCTTCTGATTGAGTTAGCCTAAATGTAAATTTATTATCCTCTACTTTTATTATTTCTGCTGTTGAATAGCTAATTTCCAATTCACCAAAATTAACTTTTATTGGAAGCATAACAGCATCTTTACTAAATAACTCAATTTCTTTTCCACCAAATAATTTCTCTTCATTAAGATAAACATTAAACCTTTTATCAAAACCATCAAGATTAAGCATATGAATATATCTTTCACCATTCTTATTTGATGTTGTTGTCATAAAGATTCCATGATATTCACAATCATTTCTTAAATCTCTTTTAGTATTCAATCTTTCTAAGCATTTATTTATAAGCTCTAAATCACAACTATAATTTGTTGCTATAACTATTGCAGCTCCATCACCTACTTTAGTTTCAAATCCACAAATTGAATTACTTCCATAAACTCTTAAAATAGGTGTCCCTTCTTTTATCTTAAAGGTTTGAGCATATCCAGCTCTTACTTCTGGTGAATTGTTAGCAAAATTATCTGAGTGTACTGATAAATAATAATGTTGACCAGCTTCCTCTTTATTCATTTCTGTGATTTTTAAAGCATCAGCTAATATAGTACACTTATTTCCTTCCATATCGTATTTAGGAACTTCTCCATAAATAAGCACTTTACCACCTTTGTTAAGATGATTCTTAATCTTTTCTTGAGATTCTACAGGCATATATAATGCTGAAGGAATTACAAGAGTTTGATTTTCTTTAATATCTTTATTTTGAAGATCTACAGCTGTAAATCTATAATTTAATAATAGTATTCCTCTAATAAATGCTTCCCAATTCCAATGAGCTCTATGTTGCGTAAGATTCGATATCATATTTTTCATTTTTTCACTATTCGGATAGTGGTATTCTGTCATAAAATAATCTGGAATAAATCCATATACTAGATTATCATGATCTTCATTCATTGAAGCTATTTTTTCATTATTTGCCAGCATTGCCTTAATTGATTTACTCATTCTATCATAAGTGTAATTAAGCTGTCCTTCAGGTCCTATTGGTGCTGCAAAACCATGTCTTTCTCCTGTAAGTGCAATTCTGTCATTACCATCCTTAAGGTCTAAATCCATTCTGTAATTTTTCCCACCAGCGAATAAATAGTAGTTTAACATTCTATTTCCTTGCGCTATACACATTCTTGTCTTAAAGTCTACTGCTGATATATCATATCTTGAACTAAATATTGAACCATAATTTCCATCACCACATTCAAATTCTAAAGAAGTTAACGGCTGATCCTCGTTATGAACCGAATCCATCATCCCATTTATTATATATAAGTCTTGGAAATTATCCATAGTAAGTGATCCTAAGTATATGTCTGAACCTGAAATATATCCGTCCTCTTGAGTGTAAGATTCATATAATTGACTTATTCCTATTGGGTAAGTAAATCCTCTTCCCCCACCTGTTCCATGTATATTAATAGCAAATGGTACATCTTTGATACCATATTCTTCAGCATATCCTCTTAATATTCTTACATACTCTGCAAATCTATACCTCATATAATAACCAAGATCTTTTAATAGTTGTAATGAATATTCTTCTTTAGGTGATCTAATTCCGTCTTTAACAGCTTCAAAGTCATCAAAGTTTATTGGATATCTATTTATTAAATCTTTTTTATACTTTTCTTTAAGCCACTTTGTAAATTCTTCCAGCAGAAAATCTGTTAAATCTGGAGAATTACTTACCCAGGATAACATTCCTATTTCATTATCTAGTTGTACTCCAATTACATTTCCACCATTAGTACACAGCCTTTTTGCTATTACAGGAATTATAGCACTATACCACTTTTTTACTTCCTTTAGGAAACTTGGTGAAAGATAATCTAATGTTGGATTTGGTGCCGTTTTATTATCCCAAGTCTTTGGAATAAGCTCTGGATATTTTTTAGCTATCCAATGAGGTATGCCTTCATTCTTCATCTCTGCCATAATAAATGGACCTGGTCTCATAAAACACATTAAGCCATGAGAATTACATAAATCCATAAAGGCTCCTATATCTAATATATCCTTTGTTTTTCCTTCAACATCTATTTCACCTTCTATTGGCTCATGACATATCCATGGAATATATGTTGCAACAGCATTACATCCTGAATTTTTCAGCTTTATTATTCTATCTTCCCACTCATTTCTTTCTAATCTGTAGTAATGTATTTCTCCACACATTATAAGCTGTGGTTTACCATCTATTAAAATTTGTTTCTCTTTTATTTCTATATTCATAAGACACCTCTATCCATATATTATTTACATATATTATTGGAGAGTTTACTTTAAAATATAAACTCTCCCATACATTATAAAATAATTACTTTAATTCAAAATTTAATTCTTGAACCTCTTTTGAATTTGCTCCAACCATAGCAATAAATTTACCCTTTTCTGACTTAAACTCGTTACTTAAGGTATGGAATCTTAGCATCTCTTCATTTATTTCGAAAATAACTTCTTGTTCTTCGCCTGGTGCTAATGTTAACTTCTTAAAGGCTTTTAATTCCTTAACTGGTCTAACTACACTACCAACTACATCTCTAATATATAGTTGAACTGTTTCTCTGCCTTCCACATCTCCAGTATTTTTCACTTTAACCTTTAATGAAATAACTTCATTTTCTCTTAAAATATCCTTATCTAGCACTGCTTCACTATATTCAAAAGTTGTATAACTTAATCCATATCCAAAGGGATATAGTGGAGCATTAGGAGCATCTAGGTAATGTGTACAGAATCTTTCTTCGCCAAATTTATGTTGATCACCATATTCCTTTATTTTTGGTCTTCCAGTACTAAAGCAATTGTAATAAACTGGAACTTGACCAACGTTATATGGGAATGCCATGCTTAATCTCCCTTGTGGATTTGCATCTCCAAATAATATGTTAGCTATTGCATTTCCGCCTTCTGTACCTGGATACCATGCTTCTAAAATAGCATTTGCTTCATTTGAAAGATCAGTTATCTCTAATGGTCTTCCATTAAATAATACAACTGCTGTTGGTTTATTTAATGCTAAAATTTCTCTTGCAAGCTTTTCTTGAACTCCTGGAAGTTTGATGTCAGTTCTGCTTCCACCTTCTCCACTTAAGTCATGGTGTTCTCCTAAAGCTAAAATTACCACTTCAGCTTCCTTTGCAATTCTCATTGCTTCTTCAAATCCCTCTTCACATAATGAATCTTCTACTCTCTCTGGAATTTCATTTGAGCATCCATTAGCTACTAATACTTTATCTTCACCTAATTTATTTATTAAACCTTCTTTTAGGCTTACTGTTTCTTCAAACTTTCCTTGCCATGACCATCCACCTAAAATCATATGGTTATCTGCAAATGGTCCTATAACTGCAACTTTCGAAACATCCTTACTTAGAGGTAATACTCCTTCATTCTTTAAAAGAACTACTGAGTTTTCTGCTGCTTTTCTTACTGATTCTCTATGCTCATCACATAATATCAATTTTGCTTCTAATTCCTCATCTGCACCTCTATAAGGATTTTCAAATAACCCTAAATCTTTCTTTAGTTGAAGTATTCTAAGAACACATTCATCAACTAACTTTATATCAAGTCTTCCTTCTTCAACTAAATTTGCTACATGATGTACATAATGTGGAGTCATCATTTCTATATCCACTCCTGCTTTTATACCTTTTTCAGCAGCTTCCTTTCCATCTTCAGCAACTCCATGAGGGATTAATTCTGCAACTGCACCCCAGTCTGATATTGCAACTCCATCAAAATTCCATTCATCTCTTAATACATCTCTCATAAGCCATGTATTTCCTGATGACGGTACTCCATCAACAGTATTAAATGAGGTCATTAACATTCTTGCCCCTTCTTCAATAGCTGCCTTATATGCTGGTAAATAATATTCTCTTAAATTTCTTTCTGACATATTTACAGTATTATAATCTCTTCCGCCTTCTGGTGCACCATAAGCTGCAAAGTGCTTTACACAAGCTGCTATATTTTCATCACTGGTTAAATCTCCTTGATAACCTTTTACAAAAGCTCTTGCATAAAGTGAGTTTAAATATGGATCTTCTCCTGTTGATTCCATAACTCTTCCCCATCTTGCATCTCTAACTAAGTCCACCATAGGAGAAAATGTAACATGTATTCCTCCTGCTGCTGCTTCTTTAGCTGCTATTCTTGCTGACTCTTCTGCTAAATCTGTATCCCATGTACATCCTAATCCTAGTGGAATCGGATATATGGTTCTATAGCCATGTATAACGTCAGCCATAAATAATAGTGGGATTTTCTTTTCATGATTTTTTAAATATTCTGATTGTATTTCTTTCATTTCCTTAGCGCCAGAAATTCCAAGTACTGACCCCGACATATTAATTTGCCTTGAACTTATTCCCATATCCTTCATAGGTCCTGTTATCTCACCTTTGTTACTATCACTAAATAAAAACGGTGCTAACTGCAACAATTGACCTACCTTTTCTTCAATTGTTAAGCTATCACGCAATTCTTTTATATCTATATTATTACTCATAATCCTATTCCTCCCAGAATTAAACTTTATTGTTTAAAATAACACTTATAGGAAACGTTTCTTGCGAATTTAATTTAATTAATCTCGGTTTTATTTAAGTTGTAGTAATCTAAAAACAGTTATCACAAGAAACGTTTCTATATTAGTGAATGTTGATGTAAAGGTTTTACTTTATACTTACATATTATATTCTTTTGATCTTTTTTACAATAGTATTTTAAATTTTTAATTACTTTTTTTATTTTATTTCTTTTAATACTACTCTAAGCATTACTTTTTCGCTTATCTATTATTGTTTTTAATATTTATAATTATAAATTGTGATTTATATGATAAATATTATTTGATTATTTGCTTTTTTCCCTTATAACCCTTATTATACTCCCTCCTTTTTTCTTTCTACTATATAATTTAATTATAAAAAGTTTATTGAAAATAAAAATGTATTATATTAAACTAAAGATGTATTTTTTTATAAAAACGTTTCTTATTGATTTCATAAGGAGATTTATTTTATGTTTGAAAATGAAAATAATATAGATAATTATAATCCTCAAATTCTATTCTTATTTGATGGAAAATATAGCTATTCAGGTGAAATACCTCAAACGGAGTATCATTGTCATACAGATATGATTGAAATATCTGTTATCTTGTCAGGCAATGTAGATTATTTAATTAATGACAAATTATACAACGTAAAAAAGGGGCAAGCCTTGATATTTAACAAAGGAATATACCATCAAGAATTACTTAATAAAGATACTATTTGTCATGAACTACATATAGGACTAAACAATATAAATTTATTTAATAACAAAAATTCAATTAACTTTAATGGTGATGGTATATTAACATTCATTAAATATAAAGATGAATTTTTAAAGTGTTGTGAGGAAATAATCTCTGAGCAAAGTAGTCATGCACACAATTCTCACTTCATGCTAAAAGCCCTAATTATGAAATTATTAATTATAATTTCTAGAGAAATCAATGAAGATGAAGGTAAGACTGTCCAATCCGGTTTATCTTTTAATTCTCATGAAAATAAAGTGCTAGTTAAAAATATTACAGATTACTTTGAAAAAAATTTTATGAATGATATTTCTTTAAACACAATATCTCAAAACATGTATCTAAGTCCTGTTTATATATCTAAAATATTTAAAGAGCTTATGGGAGATTCCCCTATAAATTATCTTATAAATATTCGTTTATCAAAAGCTAAAGAGCTTTTAGAAAAAGAAAATTTAGCTATAAAAACTGTTGCTAAAATGGTTGGATATAATGATCCCTACTATTTCAGCAAACATTTCAAAAAATTTTATGGTGTATCTCCTAATAAATTTAGGGCATCCTACAGGTGATTTAGCTAAGTATAGACTATTTATTGCAACTTATATAATAAAAAAATTTACATATATTAATTTAATAAATAAATTAAGCTATACTACAAAAAATATTTTTTATAGTATAGCTTTTATTAATAATTTTTAACTATCTATTATTGATAACATCAATTATAGCTTCTTTTATATTTCCTGTTACTGGAACTTCTAAAAGAGTATCTAAAATTTGAATATTTTCAACTAATATTTCATAATTATCGTATATCCAGGCCTTATCAGTATTTGGTAAACTACAACTCATCAATAGATTTTTCAACTTTTCTTTTTGCCTGCAATCCTTGTTTACTATATATCCTTGAGTTTCTAATTCTATAGTTAATCCATTATTATTTCCTAAAATAAGTTCTTCAATTTTTATAGTTGCTTCTTCCTTTATATAAGTATATCTCACACTTATATCTTTGTTATTTATTTTTGCTTTTACATAAAGTGGACTATTAATTCCCTTAATGTCAAAACTATATTTTCTATTTTCAGGTATTAATTTATTATTTTCCTTTGGAGAATCTATCTTTATTTTCATTATATTATTTTTGCTTTCTTGAGAAATTGTTGTTACGCAATACTCTCCAGATAAATATTTTTGTGTTTCTCCATCATCTTCATATAATTCAAAGGAATTACTTGCCCCAGGAAATATTATTAACTCCAAATGACTTGGATTAGCTATATCTCCAAAATCTGATGTTTTATTTAGCGGTACAATAGCCCCCCCTTTAGCAAATACAGGAACTTCTTCGAGCTTACCATAAAGTACATAATCTCTACCACCTTTAAAATGCTCTCCGTTAAATAAATTGAACCATTCTCCCTCTGGTAACCATATACTTCCTCTTGTAAGATTGACTTTCTCCAATTTTTCAGATACATACGGTGAAACTACTAATTCAGTTCCAAAATAATACTGATTTTTACGATGATATGCTTTTTCTTCTGAACTATAATAATACATAGGTGCTACTAACGGTATCCCTTCCTTACTTTTATAGTTTATAGAATACATATACGGAATCATTTTATGTCTTAAGTTCATATATTTTTTTATTATATGATAGCATTCTTTATCGTAAGCCCATGGTCTTCTATCTTGAAATATATTTTTAGCACTATGAATTCTAAATATTGGACTAAATACTCCAAATTGAACCCATCTTGTAAATATTTCTCCACTTTCTATTCCACACATATGTCCTCCAATATCATGGCTCCACCAAAAACATCCAACATTGGCTGCAGTTGAAGTGAAGTACGGTTGAAAGGCTAAAGATTCCCAGCTTACTATTGTATCTCCAGAGAAGCCTATAGGATATCTATGATTTCCTGTCTTACTCCATCTAGAAAACATCATTGGTCTCTTTATTCCATCTCTACCTAAATCCATATAGTGAATATGATTTAACCACCATAACACTTCTAGTTCTTCTATTTTTAACACTTTTTCTTGTTGCCAATCCATCCACCAAAAATCTATTCCCTCAGTTTCCTTTGGATGATGCATTAACTCAAAATATCCTTTTAAATAATTTTCATCATCTGGATTAAATTCTATTGTCTCCTTCGTCTTTGGATCCATCCCTACTATTTCAGCTACTTCTTCATACATTTCCTCATGACTTCCAAGGCCTTGGGCTGGATGTAGATTTAAAGCAGTTTTTAATCCTCTTTCATGAAGCTTACTTATAAAATCTTTTGGATTCTTAAATAAATTTCTATTCCATGAATATCCTGTCCACCATACTGGAGTATGCCAATCCATATCTACAATACATACAGATAACGGGATATCATGATCTTTAAAATCATCCATTAAATTTAATAATTCTTTATCTCTATAAACAAAATACCTACTCCACCAATTTCCCAAAGCATATCTAGGTAACATAGGCGATTGTCCTGCTATGCTAAAAAAATCTTTTAAAAATGACTTATAGTCATCTCTATAGTATATAAAGTATAAATCCTTATTATCTAAATTGTTTCGTCTTTTAATTCCTCCATCTTCGGTGATAATTAAAGTCTTAGAGTCATCTATTATTGTCCATCCATCCTTAGAAATAAAACCATCTGGTAGTTCCACTTCCCCATTTATATTATCTAAGGTAGTTATAGTGCCTTTTAAATTATTCTTTTGAATATCAGAATATCTCCACATTTTATTATCTTTTTTTATTGTTATCCAAAAATTATCTTCATTTAGCTCTTGGCTATCTAATTTATAATTAACCAAAAGTTCATCTGTTTCTACCTTTAGTATATTTTCATTTTCTATAACATTAAAATCAACCTTGCCCAAATCTCTATTTAATATAGTTTGACTTGGTTCATCTTGAAATGTTTTATTTGGACCATATTCTACTCTTATAAGATTACTCCCTATAACTGTTAGTCTTATATTATCCTTAACAATTATATTTTCTTCATTAGCTTTTGGGTTACAATTAGGTTTAAAATGTTTATATCCTTTAATCATAATTTCTCCTTTTTTTCAAATATATTGAATATATTTTAGTTTATGTTATAATAATATCAAACGTTTCGAATCGGAAGGGGTATTAAAATGAAAATTATTAATCATACAATTAAATCAAAATCTCTTGGTTATAGTACAAGCTTTAATGTATTAATTCCTACGGACAATGTAAATGATTCCACTGGAACTTTATATCTTTTACATGGTGCTTACGGAAATGAAAATGATTGGCTTAATCTTTCACCTATTAAAGAATTAGCTGCTAATCATAATTTTATTATTGTTTTTCCAAGGGGTGAACAAAGTTTCTATACTAATGCATTAAATGGTCCACAATATGAAGATTTCATATCAGAAGAATTAAAATCCTTTATAGAAAATACCTACAAAGTATCTAAAGATAGAAAGAATACTTTCATAGCAGGCTTATCTATGGGAGGATATGGTGCATTGAAAATAGCATTAAAAAACAAAGATAAATATTCATTAGTTGGATCATTTTCAGGAGCAACTGATATTGCTGAATTAACACCTAAAAGAGATAATGCTATATTTAGATTTGATTTAACCTTTGGAGATATCAGCAAATTAAGAGGCAGCAAACATGATTTATTTAAAATATCTTCAGATGTCCTTAATGATAAACAATATGATCTTGATATATTTCTAATGTGTGGTACTGAAGACCATTTATATGAGGATAATGTAAGGTTTAAAGATCATTTATCTTCTATTAACTACGACTTTACCTATATTGAAGGTCCTGGGGTTCACGATTGGGATTACTGGAGTAAATCTATAGCTGAATTTCTTAACTTTATGAAAAAATAAATTTAATTTATTAATGGAGGAAGTAATTTAATATTTCCTCCATTTTTAATTTTATATAATAATTTTTATTTTATCTTCATTTGCTAATACTTTTAATTCTTTATTATTATCTATTATTGAAGCACCTTCAATTTTTAAACTACCATTGTCCAAAGTTAAAGAAAAGTTATATTCTTTTCCTCTTATAGTGCTAAATTCAAGAATTGTTTCTTCACCTTTTTCTATAGATGTTAGTTCTGCTGTTGCCCAATTAATATTTATTTTTTTAGAGATTTTAAAATTAACTGGAAGTATAACTCCGTTTCTCCCTTTTATAGATACAAGATTTCCATTAAATGCTTCTTTTCCTTTTATCATAACTTTTAAATCTTTATCTATTTCATCAAAATTATTTATCAATATAAATGATGTATCTTTTCCTTCTCTTAAAGATGCATTAATCCAAGTATCATTTACCTCTATAGACATAGTTACACCTAACTTTTTGCATAATTCTTTTACTAAATCTATTTTATAATTATAGTCTTGACAATTTCCAACCCCTAAATAAAGTATTCTACCCTTACTCACATTATTAATAAATCCACAAGGACTGCCATCTTCATCGATAGCAATAACTTCACCCTTAACATTCTCAAGAATCGTTTCGAAACTTGAAAATACAGAATCCATATGAAGTATCTTAGGATATAATCTTCCCCATCTACTTTCTTTAATTTCTATATTTAAGAAATCTTTTAATAGTGTACATTCATCTCCATTTAATTCATACTTAGGCACAGTTGGATACAATACTAAAGTCCCGCCTTTTTCTACGTATTGTTTTAACTTTTCTTGCATATATCTATCCATATATTCAGAAGAAAATACCCATAAGGTTTTTACTTTATCAACATCTATATCCTTAGTTACTAAATCTATGGCTTCATATGATATATTAGCTTGAGTTAGGGATTTTAACATTCCATCATATTGAAATGCATCTCTCATTCCTGCTATGCCATCTAATACAGGTGCATCTTTCAAACTTTTATACTCATTCATATAATAATCTGGATTAAATCCTATATAAATATCATTTACTTTCTTTGTCTTAACTAATTCTCGTCCTATAGTATTTAATATTTCTCCTATAGATTTTATTTTATTATAGTGTGGTCTTACCTCACCATTAATCTTTAATGGCGCTTGCCATTCATGCCGTCTTCCAAAGAGCCCTATATTTTCATAATTCTCTCCTGAGCAAAACATATAATAATTTATTGCATTCATTTCACTTGCTATACAAACTCTTGTACTTAAATCTATATCAGATGGCTGAAGTCTTGGTCTATCGGATAATCCTCCCCCTTGAAATTCTGCAGAAAATAAAGGTTGTTCTTCATTTTGTATTGCTTTAGCAAAAGCATTAGATATTATAAGATCTGGATAATTATCAAAAGATATATTTCTTATATAATAATCTCCTGCTAATATTACATTAGGTATCTTTCCTGCTTCATATAACTGAGATAATCCTATTGGATATCTTATCCCTCTTCCTGAGTTGCCATGATCTTCAAATCCATGAACATTTACTATAAAAGGAACTTCAATACCACATTCTTCTGCATACCCTTTTAATGCTTCTATATATTTTCTAAAATAACCTCGCATAAATTTGCTATATTCTCTTCCTATTTTTAATGAAATTTTTTCATCTATATAATTAGATCTCAATAAATATTCATTAATGACTTCATCTATACCTTTTGCTGATATTTGTAATATCTTATTAATTTCATCTAAGGATTTATATTTTTCAATTAAATATTCTTTAAAGTAATTAGTTGTAGCTTTATTATAATCTGCCTTATTAGTAACCCATTGTAGCATTCCAACTTCATTATCAAGCTGTACCATTATAATACTACCATTTTTAGTGAACTGATAATAATCTAAGATATTACAGACTTCCTCATACCAAATCTTAACTCTTTCTAAATATGTTTCATGCATATAAGAAATAACCTTTGTATCATGTTTATTTCCATCTATATCTTTAGCTATTATATCTTCATACTTGTCTAATAACCACTGAGGAATTCCTTCATTTTTGATTTCTGACATTACATAAGGGCCTGGCCTAACAATACAATAGACTTCCTCTTCTTTAAGTATTTTTAAAAATTCAACTAAATTTCTTTCTTCCATGGTTTTGCCAATAAAATCAAATTTACCTTCTTCAAATTCATGCCAGCACCAAGGTATATATGTGCTTATTAGGTTACATCCTGCTTCTTTTGCCTTTCTTATAAGCATTCTCCAATTACTTTTTGGAGTCCTAAAATAATGAATTTCGCCTCCAAAAATGAATTCTTCAATACCATTGATATTAATAGTATTATTTTTAACTTCTATCATTACTCTCTCCTTCAGAAATCTTTTTTCCTTTTATTCATAAAAAATAGACATTTAAATGCCTATTTTTTATGAAATTATATCTAATTATTTTTCTCTCTCTACCAATGTTTCTCTTATTATAAATTCTGTAGAAAGCATTTTACTTCTTCCATCATAATTTCCTTTTAGATTATTAAATAGAGTATGTGTTGCTAAAACACCTAAATCATAAGCTGGTCTTCTAATAGTAGTTAATTTTGGAGTTATATATTCACATAATGGAATATCATCAAAGCCAATAACTGCTACATCTTCAGGTATTTTTATATTATGTTCCTTTAAGGCTTTAATTGCCCCTATTGCCATTTCATCATTTGCTGCACAAACAACTTCAGGTAAGTTACCACTCTCAATAACCCTTTTTAATATTCTATATCCACTTTCTTCTTCAAAGTTTCCTATACAATCCCAGTCATCTTTTAAGTTAAGATTATATTGTTTAATTCCTTCTTGATATCCTTCATAACGCTTTTCACTATCGTAAGTTCCTTTAGGCCCATTTATTAATAGAATATCCTTATATCCTTGCTCTGCAATAAATTTTATTGCATTGTATGCTGCATTTTTATTGTCTATAAGAACACTTGAAATAAAGTCTCCCTTTAGTTCTCTATCTAATGTTACAATAGGAAAACTTTTTGATGCATACTCTTTTATAATCTTATCACTTATATCTGCTGATAAGACTATTGCTCCATCAACTATTTTTTGTCCGAATAGTCTTGTAACTGTGTTTTTGCTAGCCATACATTCAGCCACAACTACCTCATAACCATTTGATTTAGCTATATCTCTGACTCCTCTTATAATTTCACCATATATAGGACCATTGAAATTATTTAAGAATATTCCTATAATCTCTGTTTTCTTAGTCTTTAGACTTCTTGCTATGCCACTAGGCCTATAATCTAATTTTTTGGCTGCATCTAATATTTTCTTTTTAGTTTCATCACTTACATTTCCTGTGTTATTTAATGCATAAGAAACAGTAGAAATAGATACATTTGCTAATTTTGCTACATCCTTTATATTACTCATTTTGTCCCCCTTAATTCTGAAATGATAACCTATACACCTATCTAAATTCTACCATATATTCATCCTTAGTTAGTATAATTTTTAATATACATTATATAAATTCATATATGTTATAGTATCTCTTCTTAAATTTCTGTAATTTTAAGAAGCTTAGAAGGTTGATTACCTTCTAAGCTATAGCCTTATTATTCTCCAGTAATACCTACTTTATCAATTCCTTCAACAAACCATTTTTGTGCTATAAAATATACAATTAGTAAAGGAATTATATTCAAAAATGTCCCTGCCATTTCAACTGCTTCATTTAAACTTTGACCTGTTACTACATTTGCAGGGAATAGCTTTTGAAATGCTGCTGCAAACTGTTGAAGCTTCATAGGCAATGTTTGGATTTCACCACCTAGGAACATAGTTGCTAGATAAGTTTCATTCCAGTACCAAACAAATGAGAATAAGAATGAAACTATATATGCTGGTACAGACATTGGAACTGCTATTTTAAAGAATATCCTAAATGCACCTGCTCCATCAACTTGAGCTGCTTCTTCCAATACTTTTGGTATCATCTTAAAAAATTGAAAGAATATTAATATAAATATAGCACTTTTTATACCTTGCCCAAATAATGCAGGAAGTATATATGCTAATATACTTTCAAGTAAACCTAAATCCTTAAACATTAAAAATTGCGGTATTACTGTTATTTGTGGGGGAATAATAAATGTTGCAATTACTAAGAAGAATAATACATTTTTCCCTGTAAACTTAAATCTTGCAAATCCATACCCAATTAAAGAGCATGATATTGTTTGAATTAAAGCCGGAATAGCTGTTACATATATTGTTTTGAACAATACACTCTTAAAATTTAATACTGTGAAAGCTTTTTCATAATTTCCTAAATATAATTTGGATGGTATCCAATTTACTAATGGATTAACTATATCGCTTGAATCTTTAAAACTATATGAAATCACTGTAAGTAATGGATATAGAAATATGAATCCAACTGAAATTAAGAAAAAGTAAACAAATATTTTATATACCATTCCATCATTATTATTGCCTAGAAATTTCTTTTTTAATTTTTCTTTATTTATAATAGAAGATATTTTTTCTACTTTCATTTTAATCACGCCTTCACTTATACATATTATGTTCTCTTGATCTTTTTATCACTTTTAGGTTTAACAATTAAAATAAATATACCTAATATAACTAATAAAACTACAAAGTATATCCATGACATTGCTGATGCATAACCTAATCCCCATTTATCATCGAAGGATTTTGTTTGTATATACATTATTACTTCATTTAGTGAGAACATTGAAATTGTTACTATAGTATAAACAACATTTAACATAATCATTGGATTTATTGCTGGCAATGTTATTTTCCAAAAGCCTTCCCATTTTGAAGCACCATCTATACTTGCTGCTTCATATACAGCTCTATCTATCTTTTGTAGCCCTGCTATAAATATTAATATAGGTACTCCCGAAAACCATAGTATTGTTATAAATGATGATAGCACAGTAGTTATAATATTACCTAATGCTCCTGGTACTGTACTTGTTATAACTCCACTTTCTACTATATTTGTAATACTTGGAATGGACATAGCACCTTTATCTATTAACTTTTCTACAACTGGTCCACTAATTATAATTACTGGTAAGAAAAATATAGTTCTAAATAATCCTTTAAACTTAACATCCATATTTAACATCATTGCCATTGCTAATGAAAATACTAATATTATAGGAACATAAATTACTATTTCCCCTAAATAACTTATTAAAGTATCTACAAATTTAATATCCATAAGTATAGCATCTTTATAATTTTGAATACCTAAGAATGTTGTTTTTATTCCTTCTGTAGTTACTTTAACTTTATTAAAACTTAAATATGCTGTTCTACCTATTGGGATAAGGGTGAAGACTAAAAACCCTATAATCCACAAAGATATAAAACTATAGCCTATTAGACTTTCTTTAGTTTTATTTTTTAGCTTCATCCCTAATTCCCTCCAATTACTTTGAAATCTTTTCCATCTATTAAGACTCCATTATATTCATAGGCTGATTCATTGTAATTCACTAGTATTCTCGTATTGTTTGAGTATACTGTCTCAACAATTCCATCTTCTAATATATTTCTATCTATAATAGTTTGGCCTTCTACATTTTTTAACGCCGAATTTATAAAGTTATACTGTTCTCTAATTTGATCGTTCCATATATCAAATTTAGATGTATATAGCCATCTACTAGAAGTATTTATTAGTTTTACTGAATCTTCTTTTGTTATGTAGTAGCTTGGATATGCAGAATAATCTATCATTTGTAACAGTGCATCCTTAGAGCCTGCTATAAAATTTAGTTCTGGTGCAAAATAATTAACATATCCTTTTAATACTATCTGTAAGAAAGGTACATTATCTGTTATTAAGGTATAGTTAGAAGAACTCATCGGTATTCCATAATAACTATCAGTATATTTCCATAAATAATCATTTGGCTCATACAATGCATTATTTGTACTACTATTTCCTAATATTTCCTTACTAATTTCCATAGCTTCTGTTCTTGTTGATTGATTTTTCTTATTATAATTTGAATATAAATTATAACCTATTGAATCTATGGCTATATTTTTTATTCCATACTTTTGAAAATATTCTTGATCATTCTCAAAAAAGTCTTTAGCTGTTTTTGGTGCCACAAGATTAAATCCTAAATAACCTGATTTAATTATTTGCTCTGATATTGTTTGTGCACTGTCTTTTACTAAGGAGACCCCCTTAGCACTTTCAAAAACTTTACTATAATCAGTGTACATATAAGTTAATATATCTTTATCTTCTAATTCCTTATTAAGCTTTTCCCAGTCTGAAGATGATCCTACCTTATTTTCAAAAGATTTATGATTTAAGGCTGCTCCTCCAGCTCCGCCTTTAGTCCATCCCCTTGCAACAATCTGAAGATTATTTATATTTTCATCTATTAAACTTGATGTAATATTTCTTATATCTTCGATGGTTGTCATTTCAACTAACTTTCTTCCTATAAATGCTTTTTCATTTTCACTCATAAGAAATTCTAATTTCAATGGAATATCTGATTTTTCATTTTCTTTTTTAGTCAATGTTCCATTTTGTAAAAGTACACTTTGGTATTTTTTAGCCATGCCTATATAATTGGCATCTTCTTTACTTAAGAAATTATAAGTAACTGATATATCAAATTTATTAGCTTCTTTTTGATTGACTACAACTCCATCACCCTTTTTATTAGTTTGTTGAAAATAAGAATCTCTAAATACAAATCTGGAAGTTATCCAATTATATTTTGTTGTTATTCCACTTGGATATGCATTTATCTCTCCAAACTCTGAACCTTTATCAATAATTGCTAAAAATCCATTTTCATCTATGTTATGAACCATACCAAATACAGGATACTTTATTTTTTCTACTTCATTCATTCTTATTCCTGAATCTGTCACGCCTTTAATCCCATAATCATCCCCATATATTTTATTTACATATGGTTCTGTTGAGATACTGTTTTTTTCCTCTAATCTAATCAATCCACCACTTCCATCAGGGACAAACATATATCCTGAAATATCTTGATTTTTAGTTGCTCCCATAAATGGATATACATATATTGATTGTAACTGTATTTTTTCTTTCTTTTCTTTTATTGAATCATTATCTATAGATACATTAAGTGAAGTATCATCTAATGTTACTTTAATTTCAAATTCAAAACCTAGTTTATTAAAATCTAGTTTCACTTTAAAGCCATCACTAGTCTTATTTATATTCATTTTAGGTTTTCCATTAGAAATAGAAACTTTTTCTACTTTACCTTTTTCATTCATATATTCAATAGTTATAGCTGATTCTGCTAAGCCTTGCCATATTTGATTTAAGTCTTCTTCTTCTATATCTATTGTTGAATCCCAAATGTATCCTGTAACTTTATTTTTAACCTTTATACCTAATGTATTTTCATTTAAATATAACTCTAAATTACTATTTTCTGAAACCTTTGTATAACTACTTGGTATTTCTTTATTTTGTATTATTTTATTTTGTCCTTCTTTTCTAGTTCCACTATTATTAAGATGTACTACTTCATTATTAGTAGCTAAAGCAACTGTTCCTATATTTAAGGTAAGTATAGCTGTAACTACTATTGCTAATATTTTTTTCTTACCCACGTATCTTCAACTCCTGTATAATCGAATTAATAAAATCTAACTGATGATCTATCAATATAAATATTATAGCTACTAATAAAACTATTATTACCATTCCAAAAGCAGTCAATAATATTATCTTAACAGTTTCTTTACCTGAATAATTGTGAACTTCCTTTACCATTAAAAACATTAATATCGCACACCATGTATATATAATTAAAGTACCAAAACTATATATAAAGCCTTCATTCAAACTTAAAACATTAGTTATTAATTGTAATGGTAACATCCATATTAAATATGGTGTCAGTGCATAAATAGTTCCATTATAGACATCCTTTAATTTACCTTCTCCATCATTAATGGTAGCTATCATATAATTTGCTATAATCCATAATACTAATGGTACTATTACAATTGATATTTCTTTTAATAAATTTACATGTTGTACTATAACATTTTTAAATAAATATCCTTTTAAATATATACCTGTAATTTGTAGTACTATAAACCATATATATAAAATTGTAGATGAAATTACTGATACTTTATTCATTCTTTTTAATTCATAATATGAATCTATTGGTTTTTTAATAAATCGCTTTGCATAAAGTATTTCCGCAATTAATTTATTATTTATTATTTTTTCCTTTTGTCTTCTAATTGGATTAAATATCCTTTTCTTTCTATCAACAAATTTTAAAGCCGACCAAATAATCGCTAAGATTATAAGTATTACTATTATTTTTGCCAAATTGCTTTGTAACCATTGATTTCTTATCTCCCAAAATGCTTGTGAATATCCAGCTTTATCTTCTGCTAATTTAAAAGAAGTTAGTGCCTCTTCATTTAACCCTTGTTTAAAATAAGATTTTGCTAAAGCCTGATAAGAAAGAATAAATGAACTATTCATCTTTAAAATATTATTCCAATTATTTTCACTTTCTAGATAAAGTCCTTCCTTATATAAAGAAACCCCTAAATGTAACTCTTTAGTAAAGTTTGTAATTGAATATTCCTGAATCATATTTTTTTCTTTGTCTAATACTAATAAATTTCCACTATCTTTTATAGAAATAGCAATTGGATTTTTTGTTAGTCCATTTATCTCTCCCTTAGTACTTATTCCTCCAAAGGCAAATAGTAAATTCCCATAACTATCATATTCAAAAATAGAACCTTGCTCGTCCATTGCGAATATGTTTCCATCCTTATCAACCTCTATATCTATAATTGTATTAGTCAGTTCATCAACTTTTCCATTTAGTATATTGCTTCCTGAAACATTAAACTTTTTAATTACATTACTTTCTATTCCGTATGTGGCAGTATATACTAACCCCTTCTCATCTATTACTACATTAGTAGGAGATGGTGGAGCATTTTTAAATAATTGTCCTTTTTGATTTTCAGTAAAAAATATTCTTTGTAATATCATTTTGAATGTTGTTTGTGTACTATTACTTCCAAAATATCCTGTAAATTTTCCTTGATTATTAAGCTGAATTAATCCATTACTAGAACCTTCACTTACTACATATATATTTCCTCTATTATCTACTGATATTTTTTTGGGAATAAACTGAGTATTCTTCCCAAATAAAGGTTCTGTAGGTCTTTCGATTTCTTGTTTTAAGGATCCATCCTTACTGAAAATATAAACTTTTTTATTTTCACTATCTGCAACATATATGCCTTCTGAATTTACGTAAACCCCTGTTGGCTTCTTTAATATATTTACACCAATATTTTTAACTTCATCATCTTTTAATACTAATATTCTCGAATTTCCTGTATCTGCTATATATAATGTATTATCTTCATCTAAAAACATATCTTCCGGAGAATTTGTCTGTAGCTTTAAAATATTAGATGGTTCATAAGCTGTTTGTGTTTCCACAATCTCTTTATTTGGACCGCCGGTATATGTTTTATATGGTGCTTTAGCAAAAGCTTTTAAAGGTGTAGTAATACATAATATTAAAGCTAATAGGACTGTTATTTTTGCTAATATCTTCTTCTTCATCTTATCACCACACTATTTAATCCCTGAATGAGCCATTGTGTTCATTACTTTGCTTTGCATAAATATAAATATTAAAAGATTTGGTATAAACATTATTAAAGCTGATGCGGCTGCCATACCTTGCCCTGCAATTCCTGTATTAGCTGACGTTAATGTTGACATATAAAATGCAAAGTTCTTTAAAGATTCATTGTTTATATATAAAGTTGAGGGTTCTATATTATTCCATGCTGTTTGGAATGATAATATTGCAATAGTAGCTAAAGCCGGTTTTACTAATGGCATAACTATTCTAAAAAATATAGTCAAGTCACTTGCTCCATCTATTTTAGCTGCCTCTATAAGGGCATCTGGAAGTTGATCCATAAATTGTTTTACCAAGAATATTCCCATAGGCATTGCAAGCACTGGCAGAATATGTGCCCAAAAATTATCTATTAATCCTGTTTTTACTATTATTAAATATCTAGGAATTCCCACTGCTATTGGCACAAACATTAATGCAAGGGTATTTATTTCAAATATAATCCCCTTTAATTTAAACTTCTTTTTGGATAATGCAAATCCAGCTAGTGCACTTATTACAATTGTTAAAACAACAATCAATAAAGTTGATGTTAAACTATTAAATAAATATCTAGTAATAGGAACTCCTGATAAATCCATAGCTGCAAAAAGACTATCAAAATTATCAAAAGTAGGGTGACTAACAAAAAATCTTGGTGGATATGCAAATAGCTCATCCATAGGTTTAAATGCATGTGATATAATATAAACTATTGGTAATCCCATAAATATAGCCATAGGTATTAATACTAAATAGAACTTTATCTGGCTTTTATCAAATTTATCAGGATTTATTTTAGTACCATGAAAACTTGCCATTTAAATTCCTCCTAACTAATCATTTTCTCCGAATAATCTCCAAACAACTTTAGAGCTTAACCATATCATCAATAGTAATGCAACGGATATAGCTGCTGCATACCCCATTTCATATCTTATAAATCCAAAATCTTCTATATGGTTTACTATCAGTTGCCCTGAATATTGTGGTGTCGGATTAGCACCCGAAAGCTGAACTCCTATTGCCCCCGCCTGGAAGGTTCCAACAACAGCCATTACTGCTCCAAATAGCATTTGAGGCTTCATTGATGGAATAGTTATATGAATTATTTCTTGGAATCTATTAGATATTCCATCTATATATCCAGCTTCATATATCTCAGTATCAATATTCAGAACTCCAGCAAGCATTGCTAGGAATCCAACGCCCATGCTACTCCATAAAGTTACTATTATCATAATTATCATAAGGTATTTAGGCGATTGTAACCATTGTATTGGATCAGTTATTACTCCTAGATTAATAAGTACACTGTTTAAATACCCTGTTTGGTCACCACTAAACAAAATAGTCCATACTACAGTCATTGCAACTCCTGCTGTCATAGATGGAGAGTATAATATCAAAGCTAGTATTGTTCGTGGTTTTTTAGGTATTTGTGCAAGCATCCATGCTAATATGAATGAAAGAAAATAACCTACAGGTCCAGCTATTAACGCAAATTTTATGGTGTTAGGTAGTACATATTGCATAAATTCTGAATCTTGAGTTAGTAAAGTTATATAATTTTTTAATCCTATAAAGCTCGGTGCTTCTACAGCATTAAAATTCGTTAAAGAAAGTCCCAAAGCCATTACAACAGGTAAAACAATAAATAATATAAATAAAATTAAATATGGACTTAAAAATAAATAAGCATTTAGAGCTTCTTTGTTTTTTTCACCTTTATTAGTTTTTCTTATTCTATTTATTAATTTGCTGCTTTTAATTGTTTCAGCTGATTTATCCATATTACTACTCACCCCAACTTTCTAATTTTTCAATTGTTGGAATTCTATATTGTTTTATTATTTTGCCATCTTTCATATATCCGAACTCTTCTAACTTACGTTTTAATTCTCTATTCATGGTGATTACAGCATTATCAATTGCTGCTCTTGGATTTTCATCATTAAATACTATTTTACTCCAAACATTACTTAATTCTCTTTCTACCATATAACCACCTGGTAATTTTGGAACTTCTATTAGCCACTTCCATTGCTCTAGTATAGCATTCTTATCTTCTTCGTCTATTGGAAGCTGTTTAAATGCTTCTAAGTTAGCTGTACTCCAAACATATTCAGGTCCATAGATATTTTGTAATTGATATGCAAAATTTACTTGTGTATCTGTGGATAGCCACCACTTTAAGAATTCCCAAGCTTCTTCTTTATTTTTTGTGTCTTTGAAAATCATACTTGATTGTGCTGATCCAGTAGCCCATCTCTTTACAACTCCATCTTCTCCTTCAATTCCTGGATGTGGAGCTAAGGCCCAAGACCCTTCTAATTCTGGTGCAGCATTTTTAAGTTTTAAATAATTTTCCATATTTCCTATTCCAATAGGTAATGTTCCATATCTAAAATGATTATAGAAATTAGGTACTTGCAGAGGTAATCCATATATACTAAATATATCTGTCATTAATTTTATTCCATTTAAAGCTTCTTCTGAATTTAAATCTACTTCCATAGACTCTTGATTATATATATCTCCACCATTTTGATATATAAATGGAGCTGTAAACATAAATGGTTTAGATCCTGCTGATAATGCAAGTGGAGTATAATAATTCATACCATACCTTTGTAATTCAGGTAATATTTCTATAACCTCATTCCATGTATCTGGTACAGGAATTCCTAATTTACTTAATATATCTTTTCTATAAAAAGTTACATAAAAATCTTGCGTTTCTGGTAATCCATAAACACCGTCTTCCATCATGTAGGATATTAAAGCTCCTGATGAAAAGTTTCCTATAATATTTTTGAAATCTTCAAATTGTGTTAAGTCTAATGCAGAATTTCTTATTGCAAACTCATATGGAATAGTAGTACTTAAACCCAATGCTATATCTGGCTGTGTTCCTGCTGAATTGGCTAAAACAAGCTTTTGCTCATTTGGCATTACAGAAAAGTTAACTTTTATTCCCGTAGTACTTGTAAATTCTTCATCTGCTATTTTTTGCAGTATATCTACATAACTTCTTGCTCTATTTACCCAAATATTTAAAACAACTTCATCTTCTTTAGCCTCCACTTTCTGCTTAGAAACAAAAGAATGCGCAAATCTTTTTATGCCTTCTGATACTTTTTTCAATATTGAAGTACCATATTCTGGTAATTTAATATCGTCTGAATATAAATATATTTGATCTAACATTAATGGTTGTGATTCTAATAAAGCTATTACATCTCCTAGCATTTGTGATACTGAGCCTGATCCTTCAGATAGTTGTCCAAGTTTATTTGGTAACTTATTAGGGTCAGAGGCTAATTCTCTTAACTTATTAATAGCTATCTTTAGCTTATTAAACTCCTCAACATCTTCACTACCATTTTTCTCTATAGAAATCTGTAATTCTTTTTCTATGTTATCCGCCATAGCAATTAAATCTTTTTCTATACCAGGTATATAATCTGTTATATCCCAATCTCTATAGGGATCATCATTGTTTCCAATTATCTTTTTAATTTCAAGACTTAAATCATTAACATCACTCATAACTTCAGATAATGTTGTGATAATATCATTATGGGTACTAGCATCTGCTTCTAATCCTATCAAATGCGTACCTTTTTCTAAAAATATTTCAAAATTCCCATTTTCATTTCCAAAAGAAACTGTTTGCCATTTTTTTGTACTATTAAAAGCAAAGGATTTTGCTTCTGCAAATGGAATTTTATTGTCTATAGTTATAGTTCTATATACTTTAGCATTAGTTTTAGAATCTTGCTTGATCTTAAATGCTAGGTTATATAGCCCTGATTCTTCAACTTCAATTTCATAATAAACTGTTTGACCACTTTTTTTACTATTAAAAGTGTTTAATAATAATTTATTTGTATCGTATGGTGATACTGCTATATCCCTACTTGAATAGGCTCCAGACGCAGTATTGTTTTTATATTTATTCTTTTCACCTTCTTGTATAATTAATACTCCAGTTTTTTTATTTTTATTTTCTAACCCATTTCTATATTCTTCATATGTATCATACTTAATTGGTGCTGATATAGTTATATCACCTATTAAAATCTCTCCACTACTTCCTAAAATTTCAATAGTATTAATTCCTGCTTTTAGTTTAATCTTTAAATTTTCTGGTTCCCTATAACTTGAGTCTCTAAAGCTTGTATTAAGCCATGTTTCTACTTGTTTTTGAAGTGGCATCACTTCGTTACCATTTCTATCAAATTTAAAATCTAAACTTTCATTTTCCCATAATACTGGAAAAACAAATCTTCTTGCCTCAAAGTATTGAAATTCATCATTTACTTTAATTTGTCCTTGTATTGGAACTAAGCCATTACTTAATGGAAAATAATCTACACTAAGTTCATATAGTCCTTCTTCTTTTGTCTCTATTTGAAATTTTACTGATTGATCTTTTTTTAATTCTACTACCTTTTTACCATAACCCCTTGAATCTTTTTTATCTAAAATGCTCTTATTATTGCTTACCGTAAATTCTTCTGAATATATTTTGGAGTAAAAATCATCACTGACTTTTACTCCTTCATTTCTCCAGGTAGAATAAACGGTAGAATATCGCTCTTCAATAACATCTGTTTTTTCTTGTGTCTCTCCTAATACCCTTAGAGAGTCTCCAAAAAAAGTAAAACATAATACCATGATAATTAATGGAATGATCTTAAATCTTTTGAGCACGATATTCTACCTCCTTAATCCAATTATTTTCTATTATTTTTCTACTACTTTTTGAATTGCTTCATTTGCTTCTTTATAATTTTGGTTTGCTAAATCATTTATTTGTGATAAATAATCTTCTGGTTTAGTAGTTCCTCTTACCATATCAAATATTACATCCCCAACGTTTGCATTTTCTTTATCACCAATCTTAACGCCAGTTGGTGCTTCCCATCTTGATTTCACATATCCAGGAACAACCTTAACAGCTTCAACTATACTATTATCTAAGTTTTCGTAAGCTTCTAGAACTCCAGGAATATTATTCCAGTTAAAGTACTTTTCATTAACTTCAGTATCATTTAATATTGGAAGTGATCCCCATGCTAAGTCATTAGCTTCTGCTAATTCTATTCTCTTTAAAGTACCTTCTTTTGAGAATGTCATCCATTTTGCAAATTCATAAGCTTCTTTTGCATGCTCAGATTTATTTGAAATACCCATATAGTCATTAACTATAACATTCTTATTGTTTGGTAATCCAATGAATTGTGCTGAGAAATTAGCATTTTTTAAATTGTTAGCTGACCAAGTTCCATCATATCTTATAGCAATTTGACCTTGTAACCAAACTTCTTCTTCATTAGTTCCATTGAATTTATCTTTTTGCTCTTGTGGTAAAGCATCGTACACTAATCCATTTTTAACAAAAGAATTTGCTTTTTCTAACACTTCCTTGAATGATGGATCTGTAAGATTATAATTTTGACCATCAAATGTATACCATCCATATTTTTCATTTGTTAATGCTGGATACCATTCAAGCATTGATAATTCAACACCCAACCCAGCTACATTTTTACTTGGTTGATTCATAGCCTTTATAGCTGCTTCTAAATCTTCAAATGTATATCCTATTTCTGGTTGCTTTACATTTTCTCTTTCAAATAGATCTTTATTTACTACATATCCAACTAAAAATTGACCTGCTGGAATTGCATATGTTCCTTTTCCTACTTGTGTTGACTCAACAACTGGTTTTGATATCTTGCTCCAGTCTTTATCATCTTTAATAAATTCACTAATATCCATTAACCATTCATTTGATAACCCTGTAGGTATATTTTGTAACATAACTACATCTGGTAACTTTCCACCAGCAGCTGCAGTTGTTAATGAATTTCCATAATCTGCCGTATCTATATAATCTGCAATAACAATGTCTATATTAGGATTTTGCTTCTCATATTCTTCTATCATTCTTCTTTCTATATTGTTTTCTTCTTCTGTAGCAAGGTTCCAGTTAATATAAGATATTTGAATTTTTTCACCTTGATCCTTACTTTCTTTTTTCCCACATCCCACAAAAATAGATGCTGACATTACGGCAGCTAATGCTAATGATAAATACTTTCTTTTCATTATTAATTCCCTCCATACTCTTTTTTGTTATATACATTGTTAATATATTTTATAAAATAACTTTTGCGAAACGTTTTTTTAGATAAGAAAAAAAATTCCTTTTTGGATTTTCATTGAAAATTTAGATTATCCTTAATAATATGTATTTTTTTTCTTTTCTTTGTGTTTTTTTACTATTTATTCAAAAAAACATTATAACTTTTCACAAATGATATTGTTTACAGATTTTATTATACCACATTTGCTATACATTTCAATATTTTTTCAAATATAATTCGAAATGTTTCGAATTATATTTGAAAATAATATTTTATATCTTATACTAATTTAATCCTTATGATATTTTCGTCTTTCGTAAGTAAATTATTTACTTTATTTCTATTTATTTTTACTCCAGATTCTCTATATAAGTTTTCCAAACTAGAGGTTTCAACTTTGATACCATTAATCAAGACTTCTTGTATTTCATTATTTCCCTTAACCTCATATATAAATATTGCCTTTTTATCTCCAATTTTATAACTAAAGTTCAATCCGTCTAAATCCGTAGGTATAATAGGGTCTATTATTACGTCTTCTGCTGTAAACCTTAGCCCTAAAACATTAGATACAATTTGATTTAAGTATATTCCTGGACCACTTGAATATATTCTCCATCCAGCCTTAACCTTAACATCTCCACTACGTAACTTTGAGAAATTTTCTTGGAATTCATAACGATTATTAAAGCATCCATCTGAACTACTAAAATAAGTATTACTTTGACGAATTTCTGCATTTTTTACTTCATCTTTTATATTTATTGGATTTATTGTAAAAATACCTTTCCATGCATCTTCTGCTCTTCCGAACTTAGCCATTGATTCTATAAATCTTATATGTGCGTGTACATATTGTAATCCTATTTCACGACCAACATTTGATGCCTGTTCTGCACGTTGGAAGAACTCTATTACTCCACCTTTATAGGTTGCTGGATTATTCATTAATCTTACTCCATCAGGACACATTAAATGCTGTTCTATAAGTGCAATATTCTTTTTAGCTTGTTCTTCACTTACTAATTCACTTATTATACTTCTTGTCATAGGTAGTAATCTATAATTTATTCCTGTTTTATTATCATCTGGATGCAGCATATACTCTATTTTCTCTGAATCCTCACAATAAGCAAAACCAGCTATAACTCCATCTTTTATTAAAAGACTATTAAAATCATCCTTTATTCTATTTGCCATTTCCATTAATTCATTAGAATAATTTTCTTCTTTATCAATTAAAACTTCTGATAATTGCTTAATGCTTTGATATGCTAACGCCATAGTCCAAGAACTTACTAGTTTTTCTTTCAATTCCTTATTAGCTGGCTGTAACGTATCGTCCCAATCTCCACCTGCATAAGATATTAACGCTGTGTCATATAGGAACCTGCCCTTTATGCTCATTATTGCTTTTTTAACATGTTCTAAAATGGTCTCTTTCTCTGATATCTCTCCATGTGGAAAATGTCTATACTCTACTTCTTCTTCAAGAATAGATATATCTCCTGTAGCCTTTATATAATCTCCAATAACCTTTAAAGGCCAAAAAACTACATCCCCATGACTGTCATCTTGCTGCATATTATAATTGTCAAACATGAACCATTGTGGCCATTCACCAGTTTCTTTAAATTGATGTCTAAATATTTCTTCAATTATGTTTCTTGATAGCTCAAAATGCTGAGTTGCCATAAAATATTCTAATGGTCCTTGGCAAACATCACGAGTTCCCCAAGCAGCTCCCCCTGGTTGCTCTAATCCATGTGGTACTGCATAATGGGTTAATGCATTATGTGTATACCACCAGAATATCTCATTAATTTTATCTATATTGTATTCAGAGTTTTCTTTTTCTATTGAAAGATTGAACCCACAAGTTAATCTTGTATATAACTCTTCAAATTTTTTCTTTTCTATTTCTATATCATAACATTCTAAAACTTCATCTCTACTATTGTCCATGCAGCCTTGAATCACTATTTTGAAATTTGATGTATTATCTGTCTTAATTGTTAATAAGGTACCATTTCTAGCTTTTCCATCTTCATAGAATATAGAATCATTACCCACTTCAAATTTTGCTTCAAGTACATTCATGTTATAGTGCATTTCTGGACAATTACTATATAAAAATGTATCTTCTTCTGGTGAAATAACTATTTTATTATCTACTCTTATAACCTTGCATGGTTGTTCAAATTCATTTGATCCCATAACTAGTTGATTTGTTATTAGGAATTCATATTCTTTATTATTTTCTGATTTGACAGTAAGAATTATATCAGCCTTATCCCTAGCTGCATAAGATTCAATTATTATCATATCATTTTCCAACTTATAGAACCATTTTGAGTGATTTACTCCTAATTCATAAGCTGCTGGCATAGTTAATATTCTAAACTTATTCTCATATTTTACATAAATACGTTGACCTGAGTTTTTTAAAATATTTAATAATCCTCTTGTTGTTGACATTAGTTTATTTAAACTTGTATTTCCACAAACTACCTGTGCATTAAATACACCAAACATATAATTTGTTGAAGTAATTAACCCTGAACTAACTCTCATTTCATCAATTCCAGTTGTAATTATATGTCCATGAGGACGCTCAGTTTCTATTTCTTTTTCTTGAAGAATTATATGTCTATGATCATTAGTAAAGAAGGACACTAATTTTCCATTGTGTACTTCTTCCATCATTCTATTTGGAAAATATCTATCTATTTCTTCTTTAGTTAATGTGCTTGATGTTAATACATCTCCCGCAAATTCATCTTTAATCTTTATATCTTCACTTCGTATTAATTTATCTTCTTCTGTAGAGTTATTTAAAGATTTTAATGCTAAATTTACTTCATCACTAAATTCTATATCTGTAACTGCTAACTCATGGTTTGCTTTAAATACACCATAGAAAGTTACATTTGATTTATTATCTAACATAAACGTTTCTGTTTGAAGTGCAGTATATGAAAGTTCATATTGATAATTTACATTTGGTAAATTCTTATCCAAAAGTTCTGGTTCATCAGTTAACTTATATTTCTTCCCAAAAAACTGCATACCATCAGTAGAGTATCCAATTATCTTTGTATTAGTTGATCCTTGTTGTAAATATGGAAATTTATTTCCTTGGCTTTGATTTTGTCTTGAACTAACTACAAATCCATTTACACCTTCTATAACTTTATGATCTAAATACTGACTCATGTATAACTCATTTGTTATAGTGCCACCTTTGTTAGCTACACTTATATCCTGAGCATATAATATATCAACTTTCTTATTACTTCCTTTAAGGTCAATGTTCCAAAACCATATTGATTCATTAACTAATTTAAATACAACTTCATAATTTATGCCCTTGCATTCACCACTCCATACAGCTTTGTCATTATTATATCTAAATTCACTTGAAGACTTAATTCCTAGTAATGGAAAAACTTCTATTCCTTCTTCTTCATAGACTCTTAAATAAATATTATTAGCAGATCCAGTAATTGTATTGCCTAAAAATTGATTTATTAATATATCTTCACTTAAAAATTGAAATATATCTCCAGTTGGTAGAAAATCAACTTTAGTATTATCTTTACTAAATGAAATCAGTTCTACATTTTGGTCTAATATCATTTCGTCATCTCCATTCTTAAAATATTTTAATAACTTATCAGTTATAATTACTTAATTAGTTTTCGAAACGTTTCTATAATTCGATTAAATTATAACATCATCCATATTAAAATGCAATTGTTTACAAGACTTTTTTTAATTTTTATAATTCTTTAAACATAAAAAGAGCATATTAAGAAGATATCCCTCTAAATATGCTCTGAATTTTAAATTAAAATAAATCTGGTAAATTTGGCTTCTCGTCTGATTTACTTATAGTACTTATTTTAACATCCTTTGATAAACTAGATGTTACTATAGAATTTGTTAAAGTTTCACTTTGGCTAGATTCTTTAATTCTTGCCTTATAAATAACTAGTATTTCTGTATCATTATTTGATCCATTATCTTTGATATTATTAATAGATAATTTAAAATTATTTCCTCCTAAACTATCTATTTTTTTATTGATATCAGGTATCTCTATAAGCTTAATATTTCCAGATGAATCTTTTGAAACTGTATAGATTTTTATATCATTTTTATTTACAGTATTGAATTTGTTATCTATATTTAAGTTAAGGTCAACACTATTTCCACCTACTACAAACTTAGAGCCAAAATTTACTGTTGAGCCTTGAGCCATTTCAAAACTTGAATTATCATTGCCTTGTTGGATATTTATTAAATTATTTTCTATTCCATTATATAATCCATGAGTTAAGTCTTTCACTTCTTGCTTTACTGTAACTATAGGAGTAGTTATATTAGTAGTAATAGGATTTCCTAAAATACTTTTATATACCATAATATTATCTGCCTGCCTACCAAAAGAATAACTTCCACTTGCAAGATTATTAGCTTTTAATTTAATCTCTATTACATTGCCCTCTGCATGATAATTATTATTTTGAGTTAAATTATATACTATAGTTGGAATCTCTACTATTCCTATATTCTGCTTACCACTTTCTGTAGATCTTATAATTCCTGATACTGGTTCAAAATCACTTCCTATATTTAAGTTTATAACTGGCTTAAATTCATAAGGTTTAGCAGCTGCATATGAGACTATTTTTTCTCTTACTAAATCCATTCTCGAATTATTTATATTATTGTAATCATTATTTATGTTAAAAATGCCCTCAGATTTACCACCTAAATCACTATGAAGTTTATATAGATTTTTATTTAAATTCTCAGTTTCTAAAGATAAACTTACTATATTATAGCCTTTATTCTTTATATTATTAGCAACTTGTTTATTATAGTTAATATCATTATTAGATATTATTACAATGTTCTTTGTTGCTGTAGGTCTAGAATTTCTTTCTAATTCTTCATATGCATTATTTAAAGATTCACTAATGTCTTTTGTTGAAGATTCAAATATACTGCCTTCTTTTAAATTATCTATAGTTAGTCTAATATCATGATAATAGTTGGTTGAGTTCTCAAAACTCCTTAATGATGCTTCTTTTTTAGTTTCATTATTATTAAAAGTTATTATAGAAAACTTTGCCTTCTTCTCACTTTGAAATGGATCTGTTAATTTATTTTTTATACCATTTTTTAAACCATCTAAATTTCCTTGTTTTCTACCAAGTTCTACAATTACAACAACATCTATATCTCCTGAATTAGATGAGTTATTATATACAAAATCTTGTGGACTTATCTCATATTTGAGAGTTATTTCTTCATCTTTTTTTATTTCCAATTTACTCTCACTTATAAGCTTAGCTGAAATACTAGGCAATTCATTTGATATTATATCTACTTTTACATCCACATTTGAACTTACAGTCAGCTTTTCATTTTCAAATAGAAAATTAACATCTATCCTATCCAATATGGATTGTAAGTTCCCAACTTGACTACCCTTTACTATAAAACTAAAACTTACAGGTTCTGCATGATATCTAACTTTTCCTGTTACTGTATCTTCGGATGTCTTATTATAAATTATATTTCCAACCTTAACCTCATTTCCACCTATATTAAGATTAAATGATTGATTTAAATCTATATCTAAAGCAACCTCTTTAAGTTCATAGCTATTCTTTATATTTTCTGCTATTTGATTAAATATTTCTGTTATTGAGCCATCACTTTTTGAGAAAAAACCATCCTTTTCATTTGGATCTATATTACTTGCTAAGTTCTTCATAGATGAATGTATCTGTTTTAAATAGGTGCTTCCTGAGCTATCTAAACCATAACCAATTGAATAAGCATTATATTGCCTAGCTCCTATTTGATCCTTAGCTAAATTTTTAGTATACGTCATTGTTTCACTGCTAGTTGAGTTACCAGTACCATATCTACTTGGATTAGTATTATCTAATTTATCATATTTAGAATAATATGTTGGATTTCCATCTGTCATTAAAACTACAGTTTTATTTGCATTGTTATTCCCCTTATCCAATAAATATGTTGCTTTTCTTAAGCCTTCTCTTATATTAGTTCCACCATTTGCATTTAGTCCATTGATAGCTGTAATTAATGATGAATCATTAGCAATTTTTAGATCTGATAATATTGTTGCATCCGATGCATATTTTATTATTCCAATTTTTAAATTTGGTACACCCTGCATGGCTTCAATAAATGATTTTGCTGCCTTTTTAAGCTCTTCCATCTTAGTGCTCGATACTGTTTTATTATGCTCTCCAGATGTTTTATGAACACTACAATAGTCATATTCATAATGACCCCGAATAGGCCATAAATCCCATACCCAATATTCTCCTCTTTCTTCAGTACATTTTTCTTCTAAAACAATTTTATCACTCATACTCCCAGAAGTGTCTAGGACTAGAACTATTTCCTTAGGTTGTGAAGTTGTTTCAAAGTCTTCAGGAACTATCTTTCCTGAAACTAATATATCTTCTCCTACTTTTGCAGGATTTGGTGTGGCACTTAAATTTGTAATTGTAAAATTGGGTTTTGATGCTATATTACTTGCTTTTGCATTAATATTACTAAGGGATATTAAAGTTGTTATAACAAATAAAACTGTTACAATACTTATTATCTTAAATTTCTTTTTACTAATCATTTTATCCCCTCCCCATATCACTTATTTCTAAACTTAACTATAACACTTAGTGGCATAGTTACATCTGAATATCCTTTTTTCTTATTCAAGATTAATGAAATTTCAAGTCCCGTAGTTTCTTTGAAATTTCCTGTTGGCTTCATTCTATAATCTATTGGCCTAGTCCTAAATTCAGTTACATTAGATGATAAAACTTTTGGAAGATTTAAATTTGGATCTGAAATCTCAGCTCCACTTGCATCAACCTTTTTTAATGTTAATGTACTACTTCCCTCGTTATATATAAATGTGAAGTATTCTAATCCTATTTTAAATCTTAATTCAGTAACATCTAATTTCCCATTACTATTCGTTATTAATCCTTCATAATTATATTTATTAGTCTCAGTAAGCACAGTATCATTAAGTTTGCTTATATCCTCTGCTTGTGTTCCATATAGTAATAATTCTTTTTGAATTGTTTCTGATTCTAATTGAAGGTCAGAATTAATTTCTGTAGTTGTTAATGTTTTACTATTACTAAAGAAGAAAGTATACACTACTCCAAGAACTACAACTGTTAAACTTAATGTAATTATAAGTTCTAATATAGTAAAACCCTTTGTCTTTTTTCTCAATAATTCCACCTCTTTTATTTAACAATTCTCCATAAAGATCTTTCTAGGAATTTGTCAGCACTATACAATTCTGAAGCTGAAGTAACTTTTATTTCTTCTCTTTTACCTTGTGATTCATTAAATATATCCTTTAAAATATCATAATTTAAAGTTAGTATCCCTCTTACAACTTGAGGATCGTAGGATATACTTCTTTCACCAGCACCTTCAAAATTAATGTTTCCTGTTGTTATTATATTTCCTGTAAATTCAAAATTTCCTTTTATAGTTATATTCCCATTAGTTATGATTAAGCCCTTTTTAACTTCTTTATCACCTATTTTGTTATTTTCTATTACTATATTCTCATTATTTCCTCTTAATATAACTACTCCATTTTCACTTTTTATATCTTGGATATTTATATCTTTAACTTTATCAAAATCTATTTGATTACTAACAGTTCTTTTAACTTCTTGACCATTATATAAATTTTCAAATCCTGTAGCATCTCCCATAGCAAATACATTTCTAGCAAATTCATTTCTTTGCTCATTTACTAAATTTAAATCTTCGCTTGTTATATTAGCCTTTTTTATATTTCCACTACTATCTTTAACGCTTGCTCCAACAGATTTAACATTGCCCTTAAGATTTACTCCACCATCATTAAACTTGTAATAATTAGTATCCTTAGAATAATACTCTGCAAAATAATCTGCTTTCATAGATGCATTAGATTGTCCATTCTTGCTTTCTAATAATTGCAATGGTGAATAGTACTTTAAAGTAATATTATCCTTTCCATTTAAAATATCTTCAACGTCAGTATATGCCAAGTAATTCCCCTTTACAGCTACTGACTCACCTGTTTGATATTTATTTCCACTCTCATCTGTTGCATTTAAATAAGCAACCCCCATAATATAGGAATCTTTATTCACTGTTATTGATGAAGTTTTACTTGTATCATTTACAATAATACTACTTGAATTTAAAGCTTTGTTTGCGGTTGAAACTTCTGTTGTCTTTTCATTAATTCCATAAAAATTATTTTTTATCATTACATTACTATTTGTTGCATTCAAGGCTAAATCATTATTTACAATAACATTCTTTTCAAAAGATATATTATTGGATTGTGAAATATTAGAATTTATAGATTTGCCTACATAAATATTTTTAGCATATATATCTCCATCTACTGATGCTTCACTTACTGCGTTGTTTAAATGAAATGTATTTGAAGTATATATATTTCCATTTATATTGAACTTTGTATTTTCTAATTTTATTCCACCTTTGTATTTATCAAATGTGTATTCTGGATTATCACCTAAATTTTCATTTCCTTTAACCCATATATCTCCGTTTATTGTTAAATTTCCATTTGATAAATTCATATTACCATCTGCAGTTATGGCTTTTCCATCAAAAATAGGGTATATATTTATTGAAGTTATCTCTGAATTATACTCAGGAGCTCTTACTACATATTTTGTGGAAACAGTTTTCTTATTTTTAAGCTCACCTTCGCTATTTTCAAAAGTTGATTTTAACTCTATAGTTATATTACTTACTTTTCCATTATTAGTGTTTTTAATATACCCGCCTTCTGGTATTTCAATTATAAAACTATTTTCTCTATCACTTATAGCTGAGTCAAATTGTAATGTACCACTTTCAAGTATTGATTTTATATACTTTCTTTCTAAAATTAAATATTCTAAAATATCAACATTTTTAGGTACATTATTAACATTAATTGTTTGTTTATTTTTTGTGATTAAAAATTCATAAAATTTATCTTTAAATAATTCATTTATCTTATCTTTACTTCTATCTTTATCATCTAATTTTGTAAACTCTTTTTTAACTTCTTTATCTGCATATTTTATGGCTTCTTGTGAGGTTTTTATTATTATATTTTCAACTACATCTAATCCTGAATCTGCTTCATAAAGATTTTGAAGTTTTTTACTTTCATTTATTCTCATTTTATAGTCATTTGCTGTAACTGCTAATATAGTTGTCCCAGTTGTAAATATAACTGCCATTACTACAACCACTATTACAAAGGTTGAAGCTTTTTTCTTTTTTCTTTTTTTCACCTCTAATTCACCACCCATAAATTTATTCTATATATAAATTTTTACTTGAAGATCCTTCAAATAATATATTTTCATCATTATCTTTTACTGTAACCTTATAGTTATACATGTTAGCAATTTGATTTTTATCTACTTCATTTTCTTCATAAAGAATTATCTTTCCTTTACTTGAATATAAATTTAACTTCCCTAATGTACTCTTATTTTTAATAAGATATACCTCAATAGTATTACTTGTATCATTCTTTATTTCTATATTTGTATTCTTAGTATAAGTACTATCAAGATATAAAAGAAGTTTATTATTAATTGGTGCTACTTTTGTATTATCTATAATTGGAGTCTTATTATTTTTTTTATAAACTTTTAAGTTAAGATTATTACTTAGTTCAATCATTATATCTTCATTATCAATTGAACTATTATTAGCTATATTTGAAGCTAATTGTATTTTATCAACTCCATTTTCTTTTAAGAAGTTAAGTCTAAAATCAGCATTATTATATTCACTTAAATTATTATTATCATCATATTGAAAATTAATATCTTTTTTTATTTCTACATTAACTTTATAAATTCTTTCATTTAAACTTTCAGGCTCTAAAGAACTTCCATATATGGTCCTTTCAATATCCCCTGTAAAGGTATTTCCAGTTGAGTCTTTAACTATTTTATCACCATCTAAAAGTTGAAAATATCTTTCTCCAGCATCATTTTTTAAAGTTATTTTATCGTAAGCCTTTAATTCTTCTAGCACCTTTTGCCCCACATAACTTGCCTTTTGTCTATACTCTGAATCCTTATTATTTTTTAAACTTGACATTACAAGGCCTGATAAAGGAACTATTAATATTGATAAAAGGGTAACACTAATTATTACCTCAATTAATGTCATCCCTTTTTTTGCTTTAAGTTTATTATTTTTCATTATTGACACCTACTTTTTAGTTACATTTACAGTATGACCTTCACTTGTTACTGTAACTCTAGGATTTGAAGTATCATCATCTTTAACTATTATCTCAACATTTTTCTCTGTATTATTTATTACCTTTAACTTTATACCTGAATTATCAGAAGTTCCTGATCTTTTTTCACTTAATATTTCGAAAACTATGTCTTTTGATTTTGAAGTAAATTCCTTCCCTTGTGATGAACTATCTTTAGGATAATATGATGATGTTGTTTTATATTTATAATATGTTTTTCCATCTATCTCATCAAAGACTATTTCTACTTCTTCTATTTTATCCTTGTCTGAATAAATATAACTTTCTCTTGAGTCATCCTTAGCTTTCCCTATTGTTACTGTAGGCAATTCTGATGTAGATGATCTAAGCATCATTACAAAATCATTAACATCTTTTTCATTGCTTTGCCCTTCTATTGTGGATGCATAAGCTCCACTTGCTGCTCCATTACTAAATAGAACTTCCTTTCCATATACATTATTTAATGTCCATATTAAATATTCCATATCTTCATCAGATAATTTAGGAACTGCATGAAATTCTAAATTCATAACTCCAGTTAATTCTTCTTGTGACTTTGATGATATTGATATATTAGTAATCACTACTTTTCTTTCATAATTTTGTACTGAAGCAATAAAGCTTTTTAGTACTTCATACTTTCCAGAGAAATTTATTGCAACCTTAAGCTGTTCTGATGTTGCACCATTTTCTGAAACATTGCTATGAGACTGTTGTTTATCACCATTTGAAGTTGCTTCATTACTAGTACTTCCATTATATTCATCTACTAAGGCCTTTAAAGAGCTTTCTGTTTTTTGCACCTCTGGAGACATCATTTTTTCTACTGCTGCTACTTCTATAGGACTAAATGCAATATTCCCTTTAAGTCCACTATCAGTTAATAGCTTATCTAATTCTATTATAATCTTTTCTTGCATAATAGTTGGATATAATCTTTTAGATTTATCTAATACTGTTGCTTTTAATATCTTTAAACTTTCTTCCTTAGAATCTAAGTTAGCTATAGCAGCCATTACTTCATTATATCTTTGCTCAACTTGATTTTTTTCTGCTCTTTTATTATTTAACTTTTCAACTTGCTTAACATAAATAAATTGATAATACACAAAACATACTAATACAGCTAACAGAATTCCTATTAAATATTTTTCTCTTTTACTTATATTCATATTATTCAACATCCTTTAATACACATTTTATATCAAAGGTATATTGCTCATCCCCTGATATTCCACTAACATATACATCTTGTATAATATTTAATTTCTTTAAGTTATGCTCTATTTCTCCTATTGCAACCCTATTTGTTGAAACAGCTTGAATAGAAACCTCTGTATTAGTTATGTTTATGCTATTGAAAGTTACTTCTGTTGGTAAACTTGAACTTAATTTATCTAGTATATCCGTTGTTACCACTTCTCTTGTATTTAAAGCATAGACTATCTTGCTAAGCTCATTATCATATTTTGTTAATATATCATTTTTTTTGCTTATATCATCCCACCTAGAGATTTTTTCTTTTATATCTTCTTGTTCTAATTTTTCATTGTAATTTTTTATCTTATTATTAAGCAATAGGATATTTGTACTGTTCCAGGTTAATGTCCCAACTATAACTACAGATAAAAAACCTGCCATGGAGTAAACATAAATATTTTTATTTTTTTGTTCTTTTTTCTGTCCCTGATAAGGTGAAAAAAAGTTCATATCTCTTATCATATAATGTCCCTCCTATAATCTTATAATAGCGCTTATAGCATTTAAATACTGTCCAAGATTCTCATTAATTACATCCTTAGATGTAAAATCTATATTAGGAATATCTTCTATGTTTTCTACAGAAATATTAAGTTTATTTTTGATATACAGTTCTATATTTTTTAAGTTAGAAGTTCCTCCATAAATATAGATCTTATCTATAGTTGTATTTGATTTATTGCTGTAGAATTGAAGTATTCTTTCCAATTCTTCTAATATATCATCAACAGATTTTCTTATAGTTAAATTTAAAATATCCTCTTCGCTATTTTTTAATAAGTCTCCATCTTTTATCTTTAAAGATTCTGTTGATTTTATTGACATATTTAAACTTTGGCTTAAGGCATAATCTATATTATCTCCACCAGATTTTATCATTCTTGTAAAATCCAATTTACCATTTTTAAATATTGCCACATTAATAGAGGTAGCTCCCATATCAACAAAAGCAACAGTACCTCCTATAATTTGTCCGTTGTTTGACGTATATTGTGAATAGTTAGCTAATTTATTTATTGAATTATAAGTTACATCTAAAGCATAGGGATTTAATTCTAAAGCATTTATTACATTATAATAGGTATTAGCCATTCTTTCTGGAAATGAAGTTACATTGATTTTTAATTTTGCACCTGTATCATCAACAATTTCATCTAAAACTATAAATTGAATTATGTAGTCATCTAAATTTATAGGTAAATATTGTTGTATTTCGTATCTTATAACAGTTTCCATTTCCTCTTCTTGAACTACTGGTATTAAAATATCTCTATTTATTATTGAAGATGAATTAGTTGTAAAAATAACATCCTTAACTCTTATACTATTTTCCTTTATTAAAAAGCTTAATACGTCTATAATAGCTTGAGCATTTATTATTTTTCCATCAGTAATGCAACCTTCTGGTGTCGGTATTTGAACAACCTTATTTAAGCTTAGCTTGTCTTTTTGATACTTACCTTCAGCAACCTTTATAAAACTAGTTCCCAAATCTATAGATATAACAGACCTAGATTTTTCTTTAAGCCTACCCTTTTTTTCAACCTTATTTACTTCATAAGAAGAGTTTATATCCTCAGACTTATCTTTTTTAAAAAGTTTTCCTATGTCCTTTACGTCCATACTACTTATTTCCTTAAGCTTCGATAAGTCGAATTTTTTACTTGCCATTAAATCACCCCATTTTACAATTAATAATTAACAATTAACGATTAATAATTATTGTTGATTTTTAGATTAGCTAAAAATCTTTTTATATGAGCAAAATGCAGATTTAATCTGCATTTTGCCTATATATTATCTTAATAATAATCTAATTATGGAGCTGTTGTAGCTGCAACTGGAAATAAATCAACTTCATCTTTATCTGCGCCTGTCATAGTTATAGTAACTTTCCCACTACTTACCAATACAGAATATGCAGTATATCCTTTACTTTTTGGAGATGGTGAGTTTTGAAGATATGCTTCTATTTCATTTGTACTTCCGCTAGCAGTATTATCATCTACTGTATAAGTATCATCCTCTAGTTCTCCATCAGCCATTAATGCAGTTGCTGCATTTGCTATTGTTTTTGCATTTGCTACATCAGCTTTTAATGCTGCATCTTTTCTAACTTCCCCAAACTTTGGAATAGCTAAAGCTGCTAGTATAGCAATAATTGCTATAACTATAATAAGTTCAATAAGGGTAAAACCCTTCTTTTTCTTTTTGTTGTTAGTGTTCTTAGTCATAATAAATCCTCCTTTTATTTTTGCTTATAGCTTTATATTAATTTTTTAAATATAAACATTGTTTAACCCAGTTCACAGCTTTATTCAGTGCACAGCTTTATTCAGTGCACAGTTGTCAGTCCACAGTTCACAATTCACAGTTTTACTCAGACCTTAAATTTATAATTTAAAAGCCTTTTTATCTGCTATCTGTTATCTGACACCTGTTCCCTGACACCTATTCCCTGTTATCTATAAAATAACTAACTGTACTCTGCGAATTGTGAACTAAAAAGTGCTTTGCACTTTTACATCTGAGTGTACATATCAAACATTGGAAGCATTATTGAAATTACTATTCCTCCAATTACTACTCCCATGATAACTATTAATAGTGGCTCTATTAGTGAGGTTGTTGTTTGAATGGCTTGTTCAACCTCATCATCATAGAAGTCTGCTGTTTTGTTTAGGATATCATCTAGTGAGCCGGATTCTTCTCCTATTTTTATCATTGAAGATAGCATCTTAGGGAAAATATCATTTTCTCTTATAGGAGTGCTTAATCCATCTCCTCTTACAACTCTTTCTCTTATTTTTAAAATTGCATCTTCTGCCACTTTATTTTCTAATACTCCTGCAACCGTTGGCAGTGCTTGCACTAAGGATACTCCTGATGCTAATAAGGTAGATAAAGTTCTTGTAAATCTAGATACTATTATTTTCTTGTTTAAGCTTCCTATAATAGGAAGCTTTAATTTTAAGTTACTTATAGTTACTATTCCATTTGAACTTTTTTTATAAATATTAAAAAGTATTACCATAATTACTATCACTAGCATTATGATAATTAAGTTATTGCTTAGAAATTTACTTGTGCCAAGCATAAACCTTGTTATCAATGGAAGGGTTATACCTTCACCTTCAAACATTTCTACAAAGGTTGGCATTACGAAAGTCATTATAAACATAACTGCTATCAGTGCAACTATGCTAAGTACAGTTGGATATGTCATTGCTGACTTAACTTTATTATTTATTTTATTTTCTTTCTCAAAATGTACAGACATTCTAAGCATCATCTCATCAATATTTCCACTAACTTCACCAGACTCTACCATACTTATCAAAAGTTGAGGAAAATGCTTACTGTGCTTAGCCATTGATTCTGATAAAAGTTCTCCTTTTTTAACATCGTCCTCAATAGTTGATAAAATTTCTCTTAATTTCTTATTTGGTATTTCCTTTGATAAAATATTTATACAATTAGTTATTGTTACACCTGCATCTAACATAGTATAAAACTGTCTACAAAATATTGCCAAATCCTTTGTTGTTACTTTCTCAAATAGCTTAAATTCTATTGACTTGCTCTCAACTATTTCTTCTATCTTTAAAGGATAATATCCACTTGAAGTTATCATATTTATTACATCATCTTTTGAACTACCTTCGAATTTCCCTTCTATTTTAGTTCCATCACTCTTCATAGCCCTATATTTATAATTTTTCATAACTTCTTATCACCCCTTATATATCCCTTAATAATGTTACAGTTGCAAGTTCTTGTATAGTTGTTGTACCATTTAGAACTAATCTTTTACACTCCTCTGCAAGTGTTGTCATACCATGCCTCATTGATATATCCATTAAAATATTGGAATCTCTCGTTTTATTAATTGCATCTCTATGTTCTCTTGTTATTTCCATTATTTCATATACACCTATTCGCCCATTATATCCAGTATTATTACAATGTCCACATCCCTTACCACGATATAACTTTAGAACTTCCTTACCATCAACATTAAATATTGACTTTTCATAATCAGATGCAATGTATTCTTCTTTGCAGTTGTTGCATATCTTTTTTACTAATCTTTGAGCTATGATTCCTGAAATTGAAGTGGCAACTAAATATGGCTCAACCCCCATATCAACTAATCTAGTCATTGAAGATGGTGCATCATTAGTATGTAATGTGCTTAGCACTAGATGCCCTGTTATAGCAGCCTTTATAGCTATTTGTGCAGTTTCTTCATCTCTTATTTCTCCAATCATAACTATGTCTGGATCTTGTCTTAATATACTTCTAAGTCCACTTGCAAAGGTTAAACCAGCCTTTGTATTTACATTAACTTGGTTAATTCCATTTAATGTGTATTCAACAGGATCTTCTATTGTTACTATATTTACATTATTAGAATTAAGTTCACTTAATATAGTATAAAGTGTAGTTGATTTTCCACTTCCTGTAGGTCCTGTTACTAATACTATTCCATGAGGACTAGATATTATATTGTTTAATTTTCTGAGATTTTCTTTGCTTAATCCAAGACTTTCTTTACCAACTTTATAACTATCTCTATTTAAAATTCTAATAACTACCTTTTCTCCATTTACAATTGGAAGTACAGATACTCTAAGATCTACATCAGTATTTCCTACTTTTGTTATTATTCTTCCATCCTGAGGTACTCTTTTTTCCGCTATATTCAAATTTGCTAAAATCTTTATTCTTGTTATTAGTGGAGCTAAACTTTCTATGCCTAATGTATTAATAGTGGTTAATTCACCGTCAATTCTATATCTTATCCTAATATCTTTTTCATATGGTTCTATATGTATATCTGATGCTCTCATTTCTACTGAATTTCTAAATAAATATTCAATCATTTTAACAACTGGAGCATTCTTTACGTCATCAATTTCTTCTACATCTAATGATATATTCTTTGCTTCTAAACTTTCTTTTAAAAGCTCCTCTGCAGCTTTATTAACTTCTTCGCTGCTATAATTTATTTTAACGAATTTATCAATATCCCTTTTGGGAGCGATAAAAGTCTTAACACTTAATCCCGTTGATATAGAAATATCATCTATAGCAAATATATTTAATGGATCCGATAATGCAACCATTATTTTATCTTCTTCAAATCCAAATGCAATTAAATTATATTTATTACAAAGATTTTGGGGTACTATCTTAATTGCTCTTTTATCAAAAGCAACATTATTTAAATCTATCTTTTTTATGCCTGTTTGAGCTTCTATGGCATTTATAATATCTTCCTCTGATACAACACCACTTTCAATTAGCACTTCTCCCAACTTCTTACCTAAAATCTTTTGAGTTTTCAATGCATTTTGAAGTTGAAAAGGAGTTATTTTTTCTGCCATTACCAAGATGTCACCAAGTCTTTTCTTTTGAACTATAGCCATAAACTCCCCTCCGTAGTTTAATTTTAATTATATTTAAAAAAAATATTCCTTTTTTATCCATAGTCTATCTATTCTAATATTAATATAGCTTTATTGTTTTTTCAATCTGAATATCACTTTTAATTTAATTCACTTTATTAATAAAAAAATTTTAAATATAACGACAATATATCATTTCCATAAAACATACATATAATAGCTGCTATAGCTATATATGGTCCGAAGGCTATTTCTGATTTCTTATCTTTTAATTTAAATAACAGTATTATAATCCCCACTAATCCTCCTAGTATTATAGAAATAAAAAGAGTTACTAAAACTCCTTTAATACCTAAAAACAATCCGCAAATTCCAGCTATCTCCGCATCCCCTTGTCCCATGCCATTTGTAGCTATAACTATTAGATAAATAATTGCATATCCTATAATTCCACCTAGTAAATTATTTATAATATTAACTTCTCCAATATATGCTCCTACTAATATATAAATACATCCAATTACTGCACCTAAAATAGTATTTGAAGTATATATATATTTACTATCTAAATCTATAAAAGAAATAACAATTAATAAAGATGCAAGTAAACTGTAAAATACAAAATTTAGGCTTATTCCAAATTTAATAAATATAAATAAATATATCAATCCATTTAAAATTTCTATCAATGGATATCTTAATGATATTTTCTCACCACACTTTCTACATCTTCCTCTTAAAAATAAATAACTTAGTATTGGAACTAAGTCATATGCTTTGAGATTATAACCACAATTTGTGCAATGTGATGGTGGAAATGATATAGATTCTTCTTTAGGAATTCTATATATACAAACATTTAAAAAACTACCTATACATAACCCTATTATAAATACAAATATCCCCATAAATACCTCCAATAAATTATTTAAAATCTATATTAATATAAATTCTACATTACATACCCATTTCCTTTTAAAGTTTAAGGTTTTTGTAATAAATTGGATATTATTCTATCTTTTTAACCCACTAAATTGTATCTATTATTATTTAATTGAAATTCTTATATACCTCTTAAGAATATTATATTAT
>JAQCTH010000179.1 GCA_027686065.1 Clostridiaceae bacterium AF10-41 | reverse complement strand
GTATAGAAGGCTTTAAAATATCCTTAAAGAGAGTTCAAAGACGAATGAGCGAACTTGGTATTTGTGCAGTAACTGTAAAAAAATACAAACCTCATTCGAGCAAAAAAGTAGCAGAAGGTTTAGAAAACGTTTTAAAGAGAGATTTTACTACTACTTCTATCAATGAAAAATGGGTAGGAGATATTACATATATTCATACTATCAAAGATGGTTGGTGCTATTTAGCTTCAGTTCTTGACTTACATTCTAAAAAAATAATTGGCTACGCTTTCGGTAAGAGAATGACTAATGATTTAGTTGTCAAGGCCTTAAAAAATGCTTATTACATCCAATCTCCTGATAAAAATAAGCAACTAGTATTCCATAGCGACTTAGGCTCTCAATACACTAGTAATGATTTAAAGGACCTATGTAAAGAGTTTAATATTCTACAATCATTCAGTAAAAAAGGTTGTCCATATGATAATGCTTGTATAGAATCTTTCCATTCATCAATAAAAAAGGAAGAAATATATAGAAGTACATACCGCACCTTCTCAGAAGCTAATGTGGCTATTTTTAAATATATTGAAGGATGGTATAACAGAAAAAGGCT
>JAQCTH010000178.1 GCA_027686065.1 Clostridiaceae bacterium AF10-41 | reverse complement strand
TTATCTGGATATTCCTCCCCAGTAACCTTACTTAATATATTATTTAACTTTAGCTTATTAGAATTATATATTATTTCATTTACCATATTATAATTTGTTTTTTTATAATCATTTGAATATAGTAAAATATCATTTTCAAAAAGTAATAATCCATCTGACAAAACCTTAACAACGTCATAATATTTTTTTTCGCTTTTTTCTAAGAGTAGGTTTAATTCTTTTAACTGCTTTTCTCTTCTCTTAAGACTTTTATTTAAATTAGTTTTAACCTTCTTAGCCCTATTTAAATTTTCATAAGCTCCTTCGTAAACGCTAGCTATCAATATCTCTTCTATTCTTGCATAAACTAAAAAATATGACATTGGTTTAGTTATCCATATAAGAAATGTAAGTTCTAGATTTAATACGGATTCTAAAACAACAAATATATTACTTAATACTATAATTAATGCTACATCTAAAATCCATTTATAATTTCTATCAATTTCATTCTTATTATAATAAGATAATAAAAATCCAAATAGTATTACTAACACAACTTGATTTACAATAATTGATAAATAATCATTATAGACATCTTTTATAGAAAATATATTATCATACCCAGCTTGTAAAAAAATGAATATAATTGGAG
>JAQCTH010000177.1 GCA_027686065.1 Clostridiaceae bacterium AF10-41 | reverse complement strand
ATTTCACAATCTATAACTGTTATTATAGCGATATTTGTATTATATTTTATAAATAAAATACTATTTAACAATAGTTCTATAAAAAAAGGTATAATTCATAAAAAATTTGGAGTTATAAATATATATATATTTATAACTATATTTCTTTTGATAGCTATATTTTTTTCAATAGAAAATGAAACATTTCTTAATAACAACATGAAAAATATATTAGATAAAATAAGATTATTTTTAAATGGTGACCTAGCATCAATGCAAAGTAGAAATATAACGAATGGTATGGCATTAAATCAATTCTGGGATAATATAAATGGCTTTGGGTTTGGAAAAACTTTTGTAACGTATTTACAAAATGGACAGGTGGCTCAAAGTGAGGCATTATTTGTAGATAATTTGTTTATTACATTACTTAATAAGTTGGGTATTATAGGAACGATAATTTTAATTATAAATATAAATTTTATATTTATATATGAAATTCTAAAGTTGAAAATTTTTTCAATAAGATTTTTTGCTATTATTATAATTTTATTGATGGGATTAACAACATCACATGTTATTCAAGCACCAATTGATATGATATTAATACAATTAATATCATATGATGTTATAGAAAACACAAAGATTAAAAATAATTGATTGGAGAT
>JAQCTH010000176.1 GCA_027686065.1 Clostridiaceae bacterium AF10-41 | reverse complement strand
TTTTCATTTTTGCATATTTCTTAATTTTTTTCTCCTTAGATTTTTTATTTGGTTTCCTTTCCTTATTTCTCATTACACACCTCTATAAAATATTCATTATTATATATGCATAAATAAGTGTTTTTATGTAACTAAAAATATATATCAGAAAACTCTATATCTATCTTTTCTTTTAGTTCATTAATTTCTATATTATTATTTAAATATATAACTTCACCCTTAAGCTCCTCATCATAAGGAAATGATATTTTAAAAATATTACCATATTTTATTCCTGCATCTATTTTTATTTCTCCATCATGTAACTCAACTAATCCTCTAGTTAAAAATAATCCTAGACCACTTCCTTCTGATGGTCTATTTAAAGATGTATTTATTTTAGTAAATTTATCGAATATTACTATTCTTTTATCTTCTGGAATTGCTTCTGCATCATTTATTACTTCTATTATTATTTCATTATTTTCAACTTTCACCATTACATAAATATTACCATTATATTTTCCGTATTTTAAAGAATTTGATAATATATTCAACATTATTCTTTCTATATAACTTTTATCGCAATAAAAATATATTTCTTCATATTGTGGATCAAAAATCAATTTTGTTTCTCTAAGTTTCATATAAAAATCACATGATAAAACAACATTTTCT
>JAQCTH010000175.1 GCA_027686065.1 Clostridiaceae bacterium AF10-41 | reverse complement strand
CTTTTATTGTATAAAGAATACCACAGGTTAGACCTGTGGTTCCGAAAAGCTTATAGCTATGCGTAGAAAAAATAAAACCTCCAAGTTATTATAATAGTAGGTTTGCCGACCACAATTACAATAAGAGGAGGTATATCCATAATGGATAATAGTAGTTTAGCACATAGCAAATGGAATTGTAAATATCATATAGTATTTGCTCCGAAGTATAGAAGACAAATAATATATGGAAAGATAAAAGCTGATATAGGAGTAATCTTAAGAAAACTTTGTGATCATAAAGGGGTAGAAATAATCGAAGCAAATGCATGTAAAGATCATATACATATGCTCATTAGTATACCACCAAAATTAAGTGTATCTCAATTTATGGGGTATTTAAAAGGAAAAAGCTCGCTTATGATATTCGACAGGCATGCAAATTTAAAATATAAATATGGAAATAGGCAGTTTTGGTGCAAGGGATATTATGTTGATACTGTAGGAAGAAATAAAAAAGTAATAGAAGAATATATAAAAAATCAAATTCAAGAAGATTTAGCTTATGAACAAATGAGTTTAAAAGAATATATCGACCCGTTTACGGGCGAGCAGGTAAAAGGAAACATAAGATAAACACCTTTAGGTGTAGTTTGTATTAGTTTGCGGTTGGCAGACCGTTCAGAGTGCGAGTAGCACTGCCAGTATCAGAGCCTTATAGGCGCAGAGCAAACCACCCGTTTTACGGGTGGTCCTGATTAT
>JAQCTH010000174.1 GCA_027686065.1 Clostridiaceae bacterium AF10-41 | reverse complement strand
TATATCTAATCATTAAGTTTTTAACATTATAAAAATTAATTTATCATATCACTTATCTTTTTTATTCAAACTCCTAATCTCATATATGCTTTTATATTTTTCATAATTAGATATTTGTTTTTCGAGTATTATCTCATCCATAAGTCTACTCAGTTTTATTACCTCTTCACTATTTCTTTCATTTATATACTTTTTCTCTAAATCACTTCTTAACTTTTCCTCCATTGAATACTCCTACCCTTTTTTATTATTCTAAATACTAGCATTATATTTTACTAATGAGAGTTGTATATAAATATATACTGTAAACTAATTTTTAAAATATCATAAACTTTGTAAGAATTTCCTTATTATACAACCCATTTAAAATGATATTATATTTATAATATTATTTTTGTTTTTTTGCATAAAAAGGCATTTTTTTGATGTGAAATGTATAAAAAATAGATAAGAAATCTTTATTTCTTATCTATTTTTAAAGTAAGCATTTAAGCTCTAATATATGGTTTTCCTTTTTGACTTCCATTATTGCATTTAAATTTTTCCCTTTTTGTATTATTTGTTTTATTATAGTATATTCTAGTTCATCGTTTTCATTAGTAAAAGCATCTAATTTTATATATAAAAAAACTTTTTCGCCCTTACTTTTTACTTCGCAAATTATTTTTCTATCATAATATTCACCTTCTATTAAACTTATACAACTATATAAAACTTTTATAAGAAACTCTGTAAAATCTAGTATCTCCATATTATTTTTTTTTATATTTGCTTTTA
>JAQCTH010000173.1 GCA_027686065.1 Clostridiaceae bacterium AF10-41 | reverse complement strand
ATAATACAATACTGTAAAATAATATTAATAAAAGAATAAAAATATTCCTATTTAATAAATAAATTTATAGAAAATAAATATATATATGATAATTTAAAGGAGGTAGAAGTATGAATATACAAATATTTGGGCGTAAAAAATGCTTTGATACAAAAAAGGCAGAGAGATATTTTAAAGAAAGAAATATAAGTTTTCAATTTATAGATATAGATTTAAAAGGGCTTAGTAAAGGTGAACTAAATTCTGTAAAAAAATCTATTTCTATAAATGAATTAATAAATAAAGATAGTAAGGATTATAGAAAATTAAATTTAGACAAAATTAGAAGTAATGATATGAAAGAGGAACTTCTATTAAAAAATCCTAAATTATTTACATCTCCAATAGTTAGAAATAGTAATGTTGCAACTTTGGGGTATAAGAAAGAAATTTGGGATACCTGGGAATAGAATAAAATAAAAAAGGTGAACAAATGATTAAAATAAAAATACAAAAAGTTAAAGAAGAACAGCTTATTTTTAAAATTAGTTTAAAAGAAAAGGATGTAGAAAAATATCCATTGTTAAAGAGACCTATAATGGAAGGGAAGCAAATAAAAGGAAAATTTAATTATGAAGTTCCACTTAGATATTTTGTACCAATAGTAAATAATATAAATAAAGAAGATTTGATTATTGATAAGAATAGTAAATTAGAATTTCTGGAGTTTTTTGATAACTTTGAAGAAAAATATTATGCTAGTGTATTAGCAACTCCTAAATTTATGAAAATATGGAGAAATGAAGACTGTCCTAATATATTTAAAATAAAAATAAATCTTGAAAATAAAAGCTTATCTAAAGAAGTAGCTTTTAAAAAAATAAAAGTT
>JAQCTH010000172.1 GCA_027686065.1 Clostridiaceae bacterium AF10-41 | reverse complement strand
ATGTTTATTACAAAATAATTATTTTTTTAATATTTTTCTATAAATATTTACAAAAACTTCTATTACTGGTAAAATTATAAATATTAAATCGTTTTTCACAGGAGGTGGCATTAATGGAGATTAATCATAAAAGTATAATGAACAATATTACTAATTCTTATATTGATACAGTAAATTCCTTATTTTTTACTCCTGATTTTTTTTTAGAAAATCATTATATTAAAGATTTGAACGATAATATGGAAAATATCTTAGTTAATGAAATACTTGAAGTTGATGACGAAGCACTTGTTAAATTTACAATTGGATTATGTAAAGATAAAATGGAAGACTATTTCTCTGCCATTGAAATATTTGAAGATTTACTTAAAAATATGAACACTATAAAAAATACATTCATTATAGGAAATATCTATTCTATGCTTTCAATTATTTATTTAAAATTAAATAATTCTGAATATAGTCGAAAGTATTTCGATTTAGCAATTAATTTTTTAGAAAGTAACTTCCAGAATGAATCATTGCTTTTTCTTTATATTAATGTATCTATTATAAAATTGAAAATATGTAAATTTGATTCTTCAGTATATATTAATATTAATAATGCCTTTAAACTTTTATCAGAAGTGGAATATTCTTATTCTTCTCAGGCATATCTAAAACTCGGAATTATTTATTTTAAATATTTAAATTTAAATAATATTGCTATAAAGCTTTTTAAAAAAGGCTTATCAATAGCTAAAGAAAATAAAGATGATAAATTAAAAATTTTAATCAATTTCTATATTGCTAAAACTTATAGAGCTTCTGATAAAACTAATGATAGTTTAGAAATATTGAATTTTATATTAAGGGAGTTTAATGAAATTTTACCATGTCC
>JAQCTH010000171.1 GCA_027686065.1 Clostridiaceae bacterium AF10-41 | reverse complement strand
CTTGTACATAGTTTAGTTAGTAGCTTAATATATTTTTTATCTCTTATTTCAAAAAATATACTATTACTGCTTCCTTCATTTAAGATATCATTAAATAGTTCTCTCTCATGAAAATCAATATTCTCATAAATAAAATTAATACTATTATTATCTAATTTATTTTTATAAAAATCTATTATTACTTTATTCTTTTCAGAATTTAAATCAAAAAATTCTTCTAAAGCATTTATGAAGTCCTCTTCTATTATTTTAATTTCCTTATGTTCTTTAGGAGAAAGTTCAACATATTTGTATTTATTAAACCCCTCTAAAACATTGCAAACTCTTAGCTTTATCATTTTTTCAGCTTCTTCATTCTTTAATGACTTAACTCCCATACTTCCCCCTATTTTAAAGTTATTTTATTCCATTCCATTCATAAAGTTGCTTTCTAACTTCACTAATTAATTCATTAAGATTCTCAGTTTCAATTTCAGTTACTTCATTTAAAGTATTATTTTTTATTACTTGCTTATACTTTACAACCTTATTATGATTAGAATTCCATACTTCTAATATTTTACTTTTCTCTATATCCATATCATTACCCCTTATATAGCTATAAGGAGATAAAACTAACTTCTAAATTTCGCTTTCATATCTCCAATAGCATCATAATAACAAATCCCTACTTTGCTTTTATTTATCTTTCCTTTTTCAAATAAATATGCACTATAGTAATTTGTATTATTTAGTATATCCCTAATTATATAAATTAATAAGATATCTTTCTCTATTTTTAAATGAGATGTATTAACTATATTATTAAGATAATCTATTCTTGTATTAGAAGAGGTTTCTAAAATTTGTATATATATTTTATTTGGATCTTTTTTTATCTTT
>JAQCTH010000170.1 GCA_027686065.1 Clostridiaceae bacterium AF10-41 | reverse complement strand
TTATTAGCAAAATCCTATTCTTCATACTCTAAATCACCTCTAATACATGTTTTAACACGATATCCATATTAGAATATACCCTTGCAATTATTTGATTGGTCTCATTTATATCATTAAAATCTTTTGATTCATATCCTCTTATAATTTCATCGTTATATCCATTATAAATTTTTATTTTTAGTTTATTGTCTAAATAAAATCTCATTAAAACATTGTCTATACTTAATAATAGTGTATTATTTTCTATAGTTTTAATTTTCACATCATTATCAAAATTAAAAATAATATCAATACATTTTTCTTTATTATCTAAAATTTGTATCTTATCATTTATTTCAAAACCACTATTAATGTAAATTACTTCTCTAGATAAAATACATTTTTCTTCAATATAAGCGTTAGTTATAGCAGAAAATCCATCCTTGTTATAATATACCAATTCACTATTAGGAGATTTATCGCATATAAATGCCCCTAAAAAGTTAAATTGATTCTTTTCATTTACTGCAATAGAGTTATGGGCATAAATTCCTCTAAAATAATCTCTCCACCCACTATCCAATTTATATTTATAAGTTCCCATATCAGTAAATACTGGTTTACCATTTATACTGAAATTTAAGCTAAGAATATCCGAATGAGCATGTGCATATAATGGCTTCATTCCAATTTCTCCATAATCAAAAACTAATTTGATTTTTTTATTCTTTATTAATCTTTCTTTAATAATCATTCCACCGCTATCATAATTTTCATCTATAATAAAGTCTTTATATTCTTGTTTCATTAATAAATCAATATACTTATCTCCATAAAAGAAGTATACTTTATCACTAATATAATTTTCCTTATTTAAAATTAATTTTTCATCATAAAAAATATAATAACCCCAATGAAGTAAATCTAATATCTCTTTGCTTCTTTCACTAAACTTTATAATATTCCCACTATCTTGATCTCCAATATTAATAAAGTTACCATCAATTTCTGATATATCCCTTAAGTAATTTAGTGATTTATTTATAATTTCATATACTTTTTCATCAAATTTCTCATTTAT
>JAQCTH010000017.1 GCA_027686065.1 Clostridiaceae bacterium AF10-41 | reverse complement strand
AAAAAATATAAAATAAATTTAAATAAAAATATATATGAAAAGTTATAATTTTATTATAGAATTATTAAAAGATATATATGACATAAACTTTAATGTTTTATATAAACAAATATAATATTATTTAATATAATATTAATCTTTGTTCGAATCATATAAATATAATGAACTTAGGAAGGACATATAATGAGTAAACTTAATGATATATTAGAATTTAATAAGGGATTTGTTGAGAGCAAAGATTACGAGCAATATATAGCTTCAAAAAATCCAAAGAAAAAAATACTTATTTTATCTTGTATGGATACTAGACTTACAGATTTATTACCCAAAGCATTAAACTTGAAAAATGGTGATGCAAAGATTGTTAAAAATGCTGGGGCATCCATTATGCATCCTTTTGGAAGCGTAATTAGAAGTATAATTGTTGGAATATATGAATTTAATATTGATGAAATATTTGTAATTGGTCATCATGGTTGTGGAATGTGCAATTTAAATACAGATAATTTATTACAAAAAGCTATTGATAGAGGTATTACAAAAGAAGCCTTAGAAACACTTCATAATGGAGGGATAGATATTAAAAAGTGGCTTCATGGATTTGATTCAGTTGAGGAATCCATAAAAGATAGCGTTAATTTAATAAAAAAACATCCATTAACACCACAAGGAATTTCAATTCATGGTCTAGCAATAGATCCTGAAACAGGAAAACTTGACTTAATTGTTAACGGATATAATTAATATTTTGCGAAGAAAAGTAGTGAAATAGTGGAAAGGGAAAAAGTGAAGGAGAAAATCCTTACAGGATTTTTGAATAAAGGGTGTTTTTCACTTTTTCATTTTTCACTAATTTTATGTGCTTATCTATAAAATTTTCTATTGTGTACCAGTAAAGTTCAGGGTTTATTTTGGCTGCTTTAGCATGTCCAGCACCTTCTATGGTTAATTTTTCTTTTGGTGATGTTGTAGCATTATAAAGCTCCCCCATCATTGAGTAGGGGACAAAGTCATCCTTATCTCCATGAATAAATAATATTGGAGTTTTAGATTTTGCTACTTGTTTTAATGCAGATGCTTCTTTTAAGGTATAGCCAGCTTTAAGCTTTGTAACAGCGGATGAAGCATTCATTATTGGAAAGCTATGTAGTGAATAAAGTACATTTAGTTGATGAGAAAATTGATCCCAAACAGATGTATATCCACAATCAGCTATAATAGCTTTTATGTTATTTGGAAGATTTTCACCAGAAGACATTAAAACAGTAGATGCTCCCATTGATACACCATGAAGTATTATTTGTGCATTTTTATCAATATCAAGAATTAAATCTATCCATTTAGTAATATCTAATCGATCATACCAGCCCATTCCAATATGATTACCATCACTTTTACCATGAGCTCTTAGGTCTGGAATTAGCACATTATAACCAGTTACATAAAAGTTTTTAGCATAACCACTCATATCTAATCCCTTACTTGTATATCCATGAACAGTTATAATCCATTTGTTAGTAGGAATTTCATTTAGTATTTTATAAGCATGAAGCTTTAAATTATCAAAGGACTTTATATATTCATGAGAGAAGTTAGATTTATTAAGTAGCCAATCTACATTTTTATTAATAACTTCTCCACTTGTAGATTTTGCTTCTTCTGAAGTTCCAAAAATTGAATCTTTTGAAGTACTTGGATTAAATGCTAAGTTATAAAAATAATTACCTATAAATCCTAAGGCACCGATAGATAGAGCACCTATAGCACCAGCAGAAATAAATGCTGTTTTTTTATTCATAAATCCTCCTTTTATCAATTAGCAATTAATAATTAACGATTTAGGAACATCTACTTCAGGTAAGCTTCAGTAGATGGACTTTTATATTAAGTTTAGTTACACTGCGTTAAGCTTCACTTAATTGTCAATCGTTAGTTGTAAATTACTTTATAAAATCTAATAAGAGCTATTTTAACACTTTTAAACAATCATTACAATAAAATCACATTTAAACCATATTAGTCAAACATTTCCCCAAAAAATTTAAAAAAAGATTTTCTCTATAATTCATTTAAATTTTGGATTTTCATTAAGAGTAGATTAAATGTAAATTAAGTATGAATTTCATAAAATAGGTTGACATTTTTAAAATCATTGCATATGATAAAGAAGAAATGAAAAGTTAATATCTTTCGGTAGGTGAGGTTACCACAAGGATAAGGGTTGCTGCCGCAAAATAGTGGAGACACTATGAGAAGGTTAGCAGTCTATGTCGAAGCCAAGGCATAGACTAATGCAATTTCATCGCCTTGTGAAGCTGAAACTTGAACGATGATAAAGCAGTTTTCTGTTTTATGTTTTTTGTGCAACCTTTTATTAGGATTGTATTAAGTTTATAAGTTTATTTCCCTTACCATTATGTTATTGTGGTAAGGTTTTTTTATTTTTTAAAGCCATTTTATGTTTATTATAGATATTTTGAATTTTAGGAGGTGAGAGGAATGGATGAAGAGAGTAGTAAGTGCATAGACCCACTAGGGAGAAATATAAATCTAATTAATTTTGGGAACTATGATGTAGTGGCTTATACATTATTTATTCCTCTTAACTGAGACTCTAAATCTTTGATTTAGTTAATTGAAGTTAGTCCTGCGAACGTATGTGAGTAGTGAGTTTCATTCTAACTGAGATTCTAAATCTTTGATTTAGTTAATCGAAGTTACTCCTAGGAACGTATGTGAGTAGTGAGTTTCATTCTAAATTTAATAATTAAAGAGATAATATTTCTTTTGGATCTATGTCTTACTTCTAAAAACATTAAAAACTTTTAGGAGGATAGGACTATGAAAAAGAAAATATTTAGAAAAGTAATTACAAATGAAGCAAAGGTGAATTCAGGAGTTAATAGATTAATTTTATCTTCAAAGCAAGATGAATTAGGTATTTTAGATAAGTATAATACAAGTTATAGTGGCTATGAAGAAAGTAAAGTTGAATTGATGAGAGAAGAGTATGGGAAAAATGAAATTACTCATCAAAAGGGAGATTCTTTATTGAAAAGACTAGTAGAGTCATTTATTAATCCATTTACCATCATTTTATTAATTTTAGCAATTATATCTTTTGTAACAGATATAATGATAGTTGAAGCAAGCAAGAGAGATGCAACATCTGTTATTATAGTGACTTCAATGGTTTTAGTAAGTGGTATTCTTCGTTTTATCCAAGAAACGAAGTCAAATAAGGCTGCTGAAAAACTTGGAGAGATGGTTAAGACAACCATAAGTGTAGAACGTAAAGGAGTAGGAATAAAGGAAATTCCTATTAGTGAAATTGTAGTTGGCGATATAATCCATCTTGCTGCTGGAGATATGATTCCAGCAGATATTAGAATATTAAAAGCAAAAGATTTATTTATTAGTCAATCATCTTTAACAGGTGAAAGTGAGCCAGTTGAAAAAGTAGACACAGTTATTAATTATGATTGCAAAAATCCTATAGAACTAAATAACTTAGCTTTTATGGGAAGTAATGTTATTAGTGGATCAGCAATAGCAATAGCAATTAATGTGGGTGATGATACAATATTTGGTTCAATGGCAAAGCAATTGATAGGGAAAAAGGTAACTACAAGCTTTGAAAAGGGAGTAAATTCAGTATCTTGGGTATTAATTAGGTTTATGTTTGTGATGGTTCCTGTAGTATTATTTATGAATGGATTTACTAAAGGCGATTGGATGGAAGCATTTTTATTTGCACTTTCAGTAGCTGTAGGTCTTACCCCAGAAATGCTACCTATGATAGTATCAGCAAACCTTGCAAAAGGTGCAGTTTCTATGTCAAAGAAGAAGGTAATAGTAAAAGACTTAAATGCTATACAAAACTTTGGTGCAATGGATGTTCTTTGTACTGATAAAACAGGAACACTTACACAGGATAAAGTGGTTTTAGAATATTCTCTAGATATTCAAGGAAATGAAGATAGTAGAGTATTACGCCATGCTTTTTTAAATAGTTATCATCAAACAGGATTAAAGAATTTAATGGATATAGCTATAGTTAATCATGCAAATGAAAAGGAAATGATTGAATTATGGCATGATTATGGAAAGGTGGACGAAATACCATTTGATTTTAGCCGTCGTCGTATGAGTGTAGTAGTTGAAGATAAAGAGGGAAAAACCCAATTAATAACTAAGGGTGCAATTGAAGAAATGCTATCAGTTTGCTCTCATGTAGAATATAAGGGTCAAATTGAAACTATTACAGAAGAAATTAAAAAAGAGATTTTAAATACTGTTTCTAGATACAATAGTCAAGGGATGCGTATATTAGGTATTGCTCAAAAAAATAATCCATCAAGAGTAGGGGAACTTACAGTAAAAGATGAATCAGATATGGTATTAATAGGATATTTAGCATTTTTAGATCCACCGAAAGAAAGTACAGCTAATGCAATAAAGGCTCTTGAAGATTATGGAGTTAATGTTAAAATTCTTACAGGAGATAATGATACGGTAACATCTTCAGTTTGCAGTCAAGTTGGAATAAAGGTAAATAATTTATTACTTGGATCAGACATTGAAGAAATGGATGATGAACTATTAAGTGAAGCAGTAGAAGAAACTAATGTATTTGCTAAACTTTCTCCTAATCAAAAAACTAGGGTTGTTTCTGCTTTAAGAAAAAATGGACATACTGTTGGCTTTATGGGAGATGGGATAAATGATGCGGCTGCTATGACAGAAGCTGATGTTGGAATTTCTGTTGATACAGCTGTTGATATAGCTAAGGAATCAGCAAATATAATTTTATTAGAAAAAGACTTAATGGTACTAGAAGATGGTGTAATAGAAGGTAGAAAGATATATGCTAATATTATTAAGTATATTAAAATGACAGCAAGTTCAAATTTTGGGAATATGTTCTCTGTATTAGTAGCAAGTATATTTTTACCATTTTTACCTATGTTACCAATACAACTACTAATGTTAAATTTAATTTATGATATTTCTTGTATAACTATTCCTTGGGATAATGTAGATGAAGATTATCTAAGAGTGCCTCGTAAATGGGACTCAAGCTCAATAAGTAAATTTATGTTTTGGATTGGACCAACAAGCTCAGTTTTTGACATTTTAACTTATGCTTTAATGTATTTCTTTATTTGTCCTTTTGTATTTGGTGGACAATATCATACATTAAATGAAGTGCAACAATTAGGATTTATGGGCTTATTTCATGCTGGATGGTTTGTTGAATCATTATGGTCTCAAACACTTGTAATTCATATGATTAGAACACCAGGAATTCCATTTGTTAAAAGTAGAGCATCATGGCAACTTACAACACTAACAACATTAGGTATTGCAGTAGGAACTATAATTCCTTATACATTCTTTGGTAAAGCATTGGATATGGTTTCTATGCCAGCAATTTATTTTCCTTGCTTAATTGTAATAATAATACTTTATATGATATTAGTAACAGTAGTAAAAAAGATTTTTATAAAGAGATATGGCGAACTATTATAGAGATTTGCTAAAAAGTCCTAGCTTAATCGGTTAGGACTTTTGGTTTTAGTTATAAGACTCCTTCAATTTTTTATTAGTGGAGTCGAATTATATGCCTATTAATTTATAATAGTTAAAAGTTAAAGGTCAAATTATTATGGTATAATAAATATAATTCGTTGCATAAAGAAATTATTAATAATAATATTTGTTTATATATGATACATAAGGTAAAGGAGATGAGGAAGTGACCACTAAGAAGGATTATATATATGAAGAAATAAAAAAGCTAATTTTAAATGGAGAGTTCAAAGAAGGAGAATTATTGATCTCTGAAAATGAAATATGTAAAAGATATGATGTTTCAAGAGAGCCTGTAAGGAGAGCTTTAAAAAAATTAAAGGAAAAAGGTTATATTAATTCTAAACAAGGTAAGGGTTATTATATTAATCCACGAGAATTTTATTTAAATACTACAATTACATCATTAAGTGTTGAGAGTAGCAAAATAAATTCAATAATTGTAATAGATTGTAGAATTATTGAAAATAAAATGAAGAACTATTTTAGTTCAGAATTTCTTTATACGTATAGAAGGATAATTAAAACTGATGACAATGTCATTTATGAAGAAGGATTTTTACCTAAGAATATATTTGAAGATTTTGATGAAAATAAATGTAGTGGAAGTATCTTAAATTATTTTGAAAAAGATAAGAATTTTACATTGACTCATGATAGAAAAGAGCTTAAAAGTGTATTAATTGATTCAGAACACATAATAAACGAATACTCACCAGAAAAAGTAACTAATTCAATTGAGACAACTCATAATGTTTATTGCAATAACTTATTGATACAAATAAGCAAGCAAATTAAATATAATTCTGATATAACTATAGTTTCAATGAATTAGGGATAGGTGCTATTACCTATCCCTAAAATTATTTTTATTTAATTAAAGTCTTAGCATAGTTAATTAATATTTTATTGATAAATATATTATAATAACGTTATTTAACTTTAACAGTTTTTTTATTTAATCTAAATTTCTTTAGAACTAAAGTTAGAAATGCAGTTACTATAGTGCCTATAACCATAGATAATAAGCCCATGATAGGTTTATTTACAACTCCTAATAAAAGAACAATTGGACCACCATGTGCAACTGTATTAGTAATTCCAAATAAGAATCCAAGAATACAAGCTACTGCACTACCAATCATGTTTGCAGGGATTATAGCTAGAGGATCGCTAGCGGCAAAAGGTATTGCGCCTTCGGATATACCTACTAATCCCATAGCTAGAGCAGCTTTACCATTTGCTCTTTCTTCTTCTTTAAAGAATATTTTCTTTTTATCAAGGAATGTAGCTAATGCCATTCCGAGTGGAGCAACAGGAATAGCAACAGCTTGAGCTCCCATAAATTGATATTGACCTTCTGCAATTAAACCAACAGAGAACATAAAGGCAACTTTACCAAAAGGTCCACCCATGTCAAATCCTTGCATTAATCCTATAACTAAACCAAGAATTATCATACTACCTGATGACATATTCTTTAATGTATCAAATAACCAGCTCATAAGAGATGATATAGGGGCACCGATTATAAATATAAATATAAATCCAATAAATAAAGAACCCAAGATTGGAATGATCATTATAGGAACTAGAGCCTCAATAGCTTTTGGAAACTTGATTTTCTTAAAATATAAAACAAAATAACCAACTAATAAACCAGCAGCAATAGCGCCTATAAAACCTGCTCCAGCATCAGCTCCATAAAAAGAACCATTATTTGCAATCCATCCACCTATCATACCAGGAGCAAGTGCAGGTCTATCACCAATTGCATATGCAATATATCCTGCCAAAATTGGAATCATTAATTTAAATCCGATATCACCAATACTTAAAACTTTGTTCCATATACTTCCTTCAGGAATAACTAGTCCACCTGGAGTAGGTTCACCACCTAAGGCAAGTGAAACAGCAATCATAAGACCACCTATAACTACAAAAGGTATCATAAAGGATACACCATTCATTAAGGCTTTATAAAAAGTACTTTTTCCTTTATCCTCTTCATTTGATCGCTTCATAGAAGTATTTTTAGAAGTATATAAAGGAGTAGAAGGATTTAATGCCTTATTTATAAGTTCTTTTGGCTTGTCTATAGCTGATTTTACACCAGTTACAACAACCCTTTTGCCTATGAATCTAGCCATATCTACTTCTTTATCACAGGAAACTATTATCCCATCAGCTCTGTCAATTTCATCATTTGTAGGAGCATTTTCAACACCTATAGATCCATTAGTTTCTACTTTTATTGAATATCCCATTTCATTAGCTGCTTTAGTTAAAGATTTTGCAGCTAAATATGTATGAGCAACGCCAACTGGGCAACCAGTAACACCTATAAGAAATTTATTATTGGTAACAGATACTTCTTCTTGTGCATTATTTTCTAAAAGGTAAATCAAATCATCAATAGATTTAGAATTAATCATTTTAGTAACATAATTTTCATCAAGTAGCTTACTAGTAATAGTTGATAAAGTATGAATATGAGTATTATCTGAGTTTTCTGGCATTGCTATAAGAAAAATTAAATGAGTTTTTTTAGTTTCGTCACTACCAAAAGCAATCCCCTTTTTACTTATACCGATAGCAACAGCTGGTGATTTTACATGAATAGATTTTGCATGAGGTATAGCAGCCCCATTTTCTAATTCTGTAGAAAATTCCTCCTCCCTTTTATGAACGGCTTGTAGATATTTCTTGACATCAGTAATTTTCCCTTGCTTATATAGAAGTGATGCTAACTCTTCTATACATTCATTTTTTGTACTAGACTTAATGTTAAGTTGGATTAAGTCTTTTGAAAAAATTTTATTCATAGATTATTCCCCCTTGTTTTCGTTTTCAATAAAATAATAAGACAAAAAAGAAGATTTGTAAATACTAATTTGTAAATATTAATTTGTTAAATAAAAATTTTTGGTTTTTTAGTATGTATGGTATACTTAGTATAAATGTTTAGAAAAATTTTATGACAAAATAATAATATCATATATATTTGGAGGCAATATGAAATACGTAGAGGTTTATGAAGAGATAAAAAATAAAATAATAAGAAAAGAATATTCTTCATGGTCTTCCTTAGAGGGAGAAGAAATACTTTGCCATAAATATGGTGTAAGTAGACCAACATTAAGGAAGGCAATATCAAAACTAAAAAATGAAGGATATGTCCATTCAAGGCAAGGTTCAGGAATATTTGTTAATCCTCCAGAGTTCTATGAACAAAGTAAATTAACAACATTATCAGAAAAGCAAGATGAAGGATACAAGATAGAAAATAGAGTATTTTTCTGTAAGGAAATTGAAGGTGATGAGAAATTATGTAATGCTTTTAATATGGATAAGAAGGAAAAATTTATTTATTTCAAAAGATTAAGGATTATTTCAGGAGAACCAAGAATATTAGAATATACATATATGCCATGTTATTTATTTAAAGATTTTAATGAGGAAGTCTTAAAGAAGTCTGTTTTTAAATATATGGAAGAACACTATAATGTAAGTCATGATATAAAAACTATAAAAGCTATAAAATCAAATGAAGAGGTTTCTAAAATATTAGAAATAGATTTAGATTCAGCTATTTTGGAGATTGAACATAAGGTATATTTAACAAAATCAATACTTGCTCAATATACTAGAGAAATATCTACGGACAATTCAATTACTATTGCATCTGTTAGATAAAATAAAAAACTATCCTAATGTATTTTTAAATAATATTAGGATAGTTTTTTATTTATAAAATTTATTTTAATCAATTAACTTGACGGAAGGAACTCATTGATATAGAATTTACTTGTAATTACAAGTTGATAGGGGGAATAAGTAATGATTAAAAGAGACTTAAAAAGAAATGATACTAATGTAGCTGTTGCACCAAAGGAAGCATTATATATGAGTGAGTTAGAACAGTTAGAAACAATGTTAAAATATACAGCTATTCACAGTAAATACGATGATAGTGAAAAACTAAAAAGGGAAGTTGAATGTTTAAAAGTTCTTTTTCCTAAAGTCTTTAGGCCAATGTATGAAGACGATTTGATAGTAGGAAGATATGATGCATTACCTATAGGATTTGGAAGTGTAACATCCGTTGGTGGGCCAGGGCATTATTGTAAGTTTGAAAAGCTAGATAATTACGTAAATAAACTTGGTGATAAATATGAAGATAATATAGAATTCTTAAAAAAATATTGGAAAAAAAGTGATACCAGAGAAGTATTTTATAAGGATAAACTACAAGAAAATGTTTTGGGAAAATTTGTAGATGTATTATTTCCGGCAATTATCACAGCTCGATTTAGTGGCATGTATTTAAATTATAATTTGTTGTTAGATAATGGAATAGATGGTTTGAAGAATATAATAAATTCAAAAAGAGCAATTAATATTGACTCACAAAAAGAATATGATGCTATGATAGAAGCACTTGAACTTTTGCAAGTTGTAATTAAGTATCATATAGAAGAAGTTCAGAAAGAACTAAAAAAAGATGCACTTTCTCAAAAGCGAAGAATGCAAATGGAAAAATTATTAGTTGCATTAAATATAATTGAAAATGATAAACCTAATTCATTTATCTCAGCGATGCAACTTGCATGGATATATTCATCTGTATCGGGAGTTGTAAATTACGGTAGAATGGATGATTATTTAGGAAATTATTTAGTTTATGATTTAGAAAATAATATAATTACTGAAGAAGAAGCAATAGAATACATTAAATCTCAATGGAGATTGATTGAAGTAAAAAGAACAAATGTTAATGGACGTGTTATTGTTGGTGGAAAAGGTAGAAGAAATGAAAAAAATGCAGATGTATTTTGTAAGTTAGCAATTAGAGCAACTAAAGAAGCTAAGTTAGTTGAACCTCAATTTACTCTTAGAATCTATGAAGGAATGAATCAAGAGATATATGATTTAGCTTTAGATTGCATTGGAGAAGGAACAACTTATCCTATTTTATATAATGATGATGTAAATATACCTGCAGTGTCAAAAACAATGCATGTAGATATGAGAACAGCAGAGCAATATGTTCCTTTTGGATGTGGAGAGTTTGTTCTTTCAGGTCAAAGTGTAGGTACTCCAAATACTTGTATTAATTTATTAAAGCTTTTAACAATTATGATTCATGATGGAATTGATCAATGGGATTATAAATATAAGTATGGAAAACTTGAAATGAAAAAGATGAATGAAATAGAAAGTTTTGATGAATTCTTTAGTGAATATAAGAAGTTATTAAGCTATTATATAGAATTAACAGCTGATGCTCATGCTTATTCATATAAAGTAATGAATGAAAAGGTTGGATTCATTTTTACAAGTATATTAACAGCTGATTGCATTGGAAGGGGAAAAATGACCTTAGATGGTGGTGTTAAGTATCTTGGTGGAACAAATGAGATGTATGGAAATATGAATACTGCAGATTCTTTAGGTGCAATCAAAAAATTAGTGTTTGATGAAAAAAAATATACATTAGCAGATATTCAAAAAGTATTAGAAGTAGATTTTGATGGATATAATGATGTAAAAGAAGAAATGATCAATGCTCCAAAGTTTGGAAATGATGATGACTATATTGATTCTATAGCAGTTGAACTTCATGAATTTACTTGTAATGAAGTGGCTAAGCAAGCTAGTAAAGTAGGGTTAGATAGTTGGTTAGTAGTTGTTATAAATAATCAAGTTAATACAGAATGGGGAAGAGCAACAGCATCATCACCAGATGGAAGAATAGCAGGATTATATATGAGTAATGCTAATAATCCGCAAAGTGGTGCAGATACTAATGGACCAACAGCAATGTTAAATTCTCTTGCTAAAATACGTGCAGATATACATGCAGGTAGCGTTCAGAATATTAAATTCTCTAAGACTATGTTTAATAAGGAAAGAATAAAAATAAAAGCATTATTTTCTACTTATTTTAAGAAGGGCGGCCCACAACTTATGGTGAATATAGTAAATCAAGAAGATTTAGTTGCAGCATATAATAACCCAGAGGAATATAAAAACCTAACAGTTAGAGTAGGTGGGTTTAGTGCAAGGTTTGTAAATTTAGATGATGATGTTCAAAGAGAAATAATGGAGAGGACATGTAATGAGTAGAAAAGGAATAGTATTCGATATACAAAGATTTTCTGTTAATGATGGGCCTGGGATAAGAACAACAGTATTTTTGAAAGGGTGTTATTTAAGATGTCCGTGGTGTCATAATCCAGAGTCTATTTCTCCTAAAATTCAATTAAGATATAATTCTAAGAAATGTACTACTTGCGGAAAATGTGTTGAATATGTAAATGGTGATGGAATAGAAATAATTAATAATAAATTACGAATAGATTTTAATAAACATGATCAAAATTTTGAGTTAATAAATGTATGTCCTAATAAGGCTTATGAAACATATGGGAAAAAATATTCTTCTGATGAATTAGTTGAAATTATAATGAAGGATGTTGATTATTATAATATATCTAATGGAGGAGTAACTTTTAGTGGAGGAGAAGCTATAAATCAATTTGAGTTTATTAAAGAAGTAGCAATAAAATTAAAGAAAATGGGAATACATATATGTTTAGATATAAGCGGATATGATCCTGAGAATAATATAGAAAATTCAGTTGGATTTGTAGATGAGTATTTATTAGATTATAAGCTAACAAAGAAGGAAGACTATAAAATCTATATAAAGAGAGAGTTTGATTTTTATAGTACAATAGAAATACTAAAAAGATTTAATAAGAGTGTTATTTTAAGATGTCCAATAATCCCCAATATTAATGATAATGAGCTGCATTTTAAAGCTATATGTAAAATATCTAATGATTATGGAAATATAAGATATGTGGATATACTTCCATATCATAATTTAACTAAGATATATGAATTTAAATATTTAAATAAACATAAGAAATATGAAGTTCCATCCAATGATATGAAGGAATTATGGAAAGAGATTTTAAAAGAAAACTCATTAAGAAATGGGTTTATAGAAAATGAAATAATATAAGATAATAAGGGGCGTCATTAGATGGTCCTTATTATCTATAAATTTTAAAGATATAAGATGTTTTTATCGTTAATAAATAAAAAAATTCAACATTTTTAATTAGTATTTTAATTGAAAGATTTACTAATATGTGTTAATATACTTTTGAAAGAAACTTTCAAAAGTATATTAAAAGGTGTAGGTAGATATATGAGAAACTACAAATGTATAATTTTCGATTTAGATGGTACAATCTTAAATACTGAAAGAATGAATATGATTCCTCTTCAAAGACTTATAAAAGAAGAACTTTATAAAGACATTCCTTATAAGGACTTACTTAAATATAAAGCATATGCCGGAAAGAAGACAATAGAGGAATTAGGATTTAAGGATATAGACAAGTCTTATAATAAATGGGTAGAGTATGTTAATGATTTTGAAGAAGGGGCTGTACTATATGAAGGATTTGATGAAGTAATAAAAACTTTAACTGAAAAAGAAATCATATGTGCTATAGCAAGTTCTAAAATGAGAAATCAATATAAAATAGATTTTGAACCTACTGGATTAAAAAAATATATCAAATGTGAAGTTTTGGCAGAGGATACAGAAAGACATAAACCATATCCTGACCCATTATTAAAAGTAAGTGAAATATTAGATATAAATCCAAGTGACTGTATGTATATTGGGGATACGATATTTGATTTTAAAGCAACTAAATCAGCAGGTATGGATTTTGGAATGGCTATGTGGGGTGCTGATAATTTAGAAGGAATAGAAGCTGAGTTTAATTTTAAGAATCCAAGAGATATTTTAAAGGAGTTAAAGCTTTTATAATGAAAAAAATTGCAGGAAAACCAACAGAACTTAAAAAAGTGAATACTTCATTAATAATAAATTCTATAAAGATCAGAGAAAATGCTACTAGAGGAGAAATCGCTAATGATACAGGTTTAAGTCATACAACTGTAAGATCTATTTTAAATGAGTTGATGGAAATAAATGAAATAGTATCTGTTGGATTTGATGAATCTAGTGGTGGTAGAAGGGCAGAAAGATATAGGATAAATCCAAACAAAAGATATCTAATGGCGCTTTCAATAGAAGAAGATAAGTTAGTTTATATAATTGTAAATACCTTAGGGGAAATTTTAGAAGAGAACAGTAGGAAGATAAAAAGCTTAGAAGATATAGAACTAGTTGGAAATGTAGTAGAAGAAGCATATAGAAATTATAATAATATAGAAGGTATTGGAATTAGTGTGCCTGGAGTAGTTACTAATGATGGTTACGTATCTGGAATTAAGATGGAGGATTGGAAAGAAATAAAAATAAGAAAATATCTTAAAGAAAGATTTGATGTTTCTATATTATTAGAAAATGATATAAATTCTACTTCTATAGCTTTTTATAATGATTACATAGAAAAAAATCAGTATAATGAAATAAGTCTTGTATATATAAGTTTTACTTCATTAGGAGTAGGTGCTGGAATAGTAATCAACGGAAATATTCTAAAAGGCAATAATGGATATGCAGGAGAAATTGGATTTATTCCTGTAGGAGATACATTTCTAAATGCTAAAATGATGAGTGATTTAGATGATGAAGAGTATATTAAAGTAATTATAAACACTATAAAAACAATATCAGCAATAATTAATCCTAGTGTAGTTGTTTTAGGTGGAAGTAATTTTAAATATAGTATAAAAGATAAAATAATAGAAAGATACAATAAGGAATTTAGTATAAAAACAGAGATACTAGTACAAGAAAAAAATTATAATTATTCATTAGAGGGAATAAAAGAAAAGGCACTAAACTTAATAAATAAAGAGGTTAAGTTAATTAAAAATTAATAGGGATTTAATTAGTATAAAGGGCGTTATAGCATTTGCTAGCGTAACCTAAGTACTTTTAAATAAACTAAAAGCTACGACTATATTAATACTAGTCATAGCTTTTTTATTTTCAAGAAAATTAATATATGGATTGTTTAATATAATACAAATCTTACGAAATTGTAATACAAATAAATAAAAATTAATTGTATAATGAATTTAATTTTACAATTAGTAAGAAGTAAGCTATATGAATTATACTAATAACAGTAATTGTTGTAGTTAAAACTTATTTATTATTTTCACAATTTAGTATGTTTATTATAACAATAACTTCATAAGTATAATTTACATCTATTGGAGGTGTATACTCCTTTTGGCTTAGCAAAGAATCAGAAGTTAATAGTAGTTTCCCTCAAGCATTTTTATGACTTCAATGAAAATAGCTTATATGTCAATAATAAAATAATATATTTAGAAGAAATTTTAAACAAAAGTAATTATAAAAAGCTTCAAGGAAATATAAAATCATTAAAATGTAATGATAGTGAGATAAATATAATAAATGAAGATACCTATAATAAATTAGCTAATTCATTCGGCGAAGAAAGAGTTTTATTAATGAAAGCACATTTACTAGAATCAATTAAATTGGGTTATAGAATATTTATATTTTTAGCAATATTTATTGGAATAATTTTCTTTGTAACAACAGCAAGTTTCTTATACAATAAATGTTATATGGATATAGAAGATGATAAAGTAAGTTAAATAAAATAGGTTTAACTTTTAAAGAAATAAAAAAATACCAACTATTGAAATTGGAGTGCTATTTCACTTTCATATATAGTTGCAGCAATACATGTTTTATTTGCATTATTATCACTTAATAACGCCTTTGAATTGTGTACTGTGAACTGAGTATATCTGTATAATTATACAATTTATTAAAAATAATTGAGAGGTAATAATTATGAGAGAAATATTATTAATTGAAGATGATTTAGATTTATCAAAACAACTTTCAGTAGCTTTAAATAAGTGGGAATTTAGTGTGGAACTCATAGATGACTTTAGTAATATAGTTGAAGAATTTATAGAAAAGAAACCAAGTTTATTAATAATGGATGTTAATTTACCTTATTATGATGGCTTTTATTGGTGTGAAAAAATTAGAGCAATATCTAAGGTGCCAATAATTTTTTTATCTTCTAGAGATTCAAATATGGATTTAATTATGGGAATAAATAATGGTGGGGATGATTATATTACTAAGCCTTTTTCAATAGAAGTTCTGATAACTAAGATTAATGCAATGCTAAGAAGAAGTTATGATTATACTTTTTCAGATTCAATTATTTATTATGATGACACGGTTTTAGATATGGATAAATGTACATTTAAATATAAAGGAAATACTATTGAGTTAACTAAAAATGAAATGAAGATATTATCAATACTTATTAAAAATAAGGAAAAGGTAGTTTCAAGAGATAAAATTATGATGAGCTTATGGAATGATGATGAATTTGTAAGTGATAATACGTTAACAGTAAATATAACTAGGCTAAGAGGAAGACTTAAAGAAGAATTGAATTTAGATGAATTTATAAAAACTAAAAAGGGAATAGGGTATATGGTTTAATGAATTTAAGAAGATTTATAAAAGAAAAAATTTTAAATATTATATTTCTAGTATCTTTGATTTTAATTATAAATATATATTTAATTTCAATTAACTCATTTAAGAACAGAATAGATGATTTAGTTTATTTAGATTTCATTATTATAATAATTTATTTAATATGGATATATATTAATTTTATAAGATGGAAAAGCAAGTATAATGACATACATTACTCTATTGTGAAGAAAGAAGATATTTCATTTCAATATATTAAGGGAAATTCTTTAGAAGAAGAAATAATGTTAAAGATTATAGAAGATAAAGATAAAAAATGTGATATACAAAATAAGTATTATGAAGAAAAATTAAGGGATATGGAAGAATATATTTCTAAATGGGTGCATGAAATAAAATTACCAATAACAGCACTAAATATAATTTCTGAAGATATAGAGGATTATACTGTAGCAAGTAGTGTAAAAAATGAAACAGAAAAAATAAATTTTTTAGTTAATTCAATTATTTATGGAAGTAGAGCTACAGTAGCTTCAGAGGATATATTTATTAAGGAAGAGAATTTAGGAGATATCGTAAAGAGGTCCATAAAAAACAATTCTTTTTTCTTGATAAAGAATAGAATAGAAGTGGTTACAAGTAATTTAGATTATAATATTTATAGCGATGGAAAATGGATTACTTATAGTATAGATCAATTAATTAATAATGCTATTAAATATTCAAAAGAAAATGGTAAGATAGAGTTTTATGCAGAAGAAAGTAAAGAATATATAAAGCTATGTATTAAGGATAATGGTATAGGAATAGCAAAAGAAGATATAGATAGGATATTTAATAAAGGATTCACAGGAATTAATGGTAGAAACAAAGTATATAAATCCACTGGTATGGGACTTTATTTTACGAAAAAAGTCTTAAATAAATTAGAACATGAAGTTTCTGTTGAATCAATAAAGGGTGAATACACCTTATTTAATATATATTTTTATAAGATATCAGATTATTTAAAGGTTACTAAAATGTAACATTAAAATTGAAAAGGTAAGGTTAAGTGAAGGAATCCAAATTAAAAAACTATTAAAATAAAGTTAAGGTTAAAGTTAATTTGGGAGGAATGAATTATGAAGGAAATTTTAAAATTAAAGGATGTATCTAAGGAATATGGGCTTAGGGGATTTAGAACAAGGGTTTTAAATAATATAAATTTTATTGTAAATGAAGGTGATTTCATTTCTATAATGGGACCATCTGGAGCAGGGAAAACTACATTGCTGAATTTAATTTCAACTTTGGATAAACCAACAAAAGGTGAAATAATCCTTGATGGAAAAGATATAACAAAGATTAAAAATAAAGAATTATCTAATTTAAGAAGAGATAAAATAGGGTTTATATTTCAAGATTATAATTTATTAGATAATATGAATTTAATGGACAATATAGCATTACCATTAGCTTTAGGTAAAAAGAAAACAAAAAGCATAGAAGATAAGGTAATTAATATTTCAGAGATATTTGGACTTAAGGAGCATTTGAAAAAATATCCATATGAATTATCTGGTGGACAAAAGCAAAGAGGCGCAGCAGCTAGAGCTTTAATAACTGATCCAAAAGTAATTTTTGCAGATGAGCCTACTGGAGCCTTGGATTCAAGATCATCATCAGATTTGCTAGAATCATTAAGTAGAGCAAATAAAGAAGAAAAGGCTACTATTGTTATGGTTACGCATGATGCTATTACTGCAAGCTATTCTAATAAAGTTTATATATTAAGTGATGGAGAAATAAAGTGTCAATTAAATAAAGGAGAAAGTAGAAAAGAGTTTTATGGTAAGATAATCGATATGTTAGCATCTTTAGGAGGTGCTAAATAATGAGCGTATTCAATATAGCTTATAATAATTTCAAAAATAATATAAAAATTTATACTATGTTTTTTATTTCGATGATATTTTCTGTAGTTATTTTAAGTAATTTCTTAATTATGATGAATGGGGATGCAATGAAGGTCCTTGGTGATATGAATGAAGAATATAGTAAGCTTATTTTGCAAGTTATAACTGTTATTTTAGTTATATTTATGTTTTTCTTTATTTGGTATGCATCGAATATATTTTTAAGAAATAGAAAAAAGGAAATTGGTATCTATGCATTTATGGGACTTGATTCATCAGTAATAGGAAAAATATATTTTATTGAGATGATGCTGATTGGAGTGAGTGCATCATTAATTGGAACAATTATCGGGGTTGTTTTATCAAAATTTTTTCAAGTAATAGTTTTTAAAATTGCAGATTTTAATATAGATGTGACATTTAGCGTAAGTATAAGTTCTATAATTTATACTGTAGCAATTTTTATGTGTATCTTCTTATTTATGAGTATAAAAGGCTTTATAAGTATAGTTAGAAGTAAAATTGTAGATCTTTTAAATGCAAGTAAAAAGCAAGAAAAGATGCTGAAAGTTAATTTTCTTATATATATAGTTGCAATAATATCATTAGTTTTAATTGGGTATGGATATTATTTAGTAAATGAAGAAGCAACTTATGCACTTAAGACTTTAATGTTAGTGTGTATTGGTACTTATGGATTATTTGGAGCTGTTTTTCAAGTAGTATTTAATTTGTTAATTAATAAGAAATCTATATTATACAAAGGAGCAAATATTATAATTATAAATAATTTAGCGTATAGATTTAAGAAAAACTATACTGTTTATGCTACTATAGCTATATTAACAGCAACAACTACTACAGTTCTTGGAACAGCCTTTTCAATGAAGAAAACATATGAAAATAGTCAGAGAAATATTACTTTATATTCTTTAGCAATTTCATCTATAGAAGAGTTTAATTCAGAAGAAGTAGCTAAAAAATTAAAAGAAGTTGGTAAAGAAAAGTATTCTTTAGAAACTAAAGTGTTAAAGGTTAAAAGCACATTGAAGGATGTTCCTCAATATGAAAATGATGAATATATAGTACTTTCTTATGATAACTTATCTAATATATTAAAAGCAAATGGGGATGAAAAAGATTTAGTTAAATTTAATGAAGAAATGGTACAAGGTAATAATGCTATATATATTGAAAGACCTGGTACTCTTATGAGTTTGCTATCAAATATCAAAGACGTTACATTAAATGATGGTAAGTTTAATATAAGTGAAAGTACTAGAATAAGGGTTTTTGGTGAAGCATTAAATTATGCTACGATAATTGTAAATAATAATGAATACGAAAAACTTAGAGAAAAAGCCACTGAAATAAACTTCTATGGTATTAAAATAGAAAATGAAGAAAATATAATTAATGTACTAGAGGAAATAGGAAAAAATCTTAATTTGGAAACTACTCAGGGATTTTATGGACAATATGAATTAAAAACAATAGAATGGGTGAAGTTTGTTTATGCAATTGGAGGATTCTTATTTTTAGTGATGGTATTAGCAGAAGCTAGTATTATTTATATAAAAATTTATAGTGATGCAAATGAAGATAGGCAAAAATATAAAATACTTCTAAGCATAGGAGCTTCAAAGAAAGATATAAGTAAATCTATAAGCAGAGAAGTTGCATTATTTTATTTAATTCCATTAGCAGTAGGGTCAATTCATAGTTATTTTGCAATTAATGTATTAGCTGATTTTATGAAAGAAAATTTGAATTTTGTATATTTATTGAGCTTACTAATTTGTATAGCTATATTTATAGTTAATTGTATTGTTTCAATCATAGGATTCAAAAGAACAATAGGAATAAATAAAAATTAAGTATAAGTAATTCACGAGTGTTTTTAACAATCGTGAATTTTTCTGTTTTAATAGAAAATAGTAAATATGAATAAAAGGATTTGAAATAACTAATAATAAGTTCATATATAGAAAGGAGATAGTGATATGGATAATGCAATGTTTTGTTATCAATGTGAACAAACAATGGGGGGGAAGGGCTGCACTAAGCTGGGTGTCTGTGGAAAGACTCCAGAAGTTGCAAATCTTCAAGACCTATTAATATATCAGTTAAAAGGAATAGCATGTTATGCAAAACCTTTAATTGATAAAGGAGAACTTATAGATAAAGAAATTGTAGAATTTGTTGAAAATGGATTATTTACAACTTTAACTAATGTTAATTTTGATGTGGATGTTCATATACAAATGCTTAAAGATTCTCAAAAGTTAAAAGAAGCAATTAGAAGTAAAGCACCAAAAGGAGATTATCCGGATCAAGCCACATACAATTTAAGTGAAACTAAACAAGATATGTTAAAAGATGCAGTTAAAGCAGGAATAATGTATGATCAAGATATGGATGCAGATGTAAGATCTTTAAGATATACAATTTTATATGGATTAAAAGGAATATCAGCTTATGGTCATCAAGCTAGATTTATAAATTTCTATAGTGATCAAGTAGATCAATTTTATTTCCGTGCATTAGAAGCTATAACCAATGATGAAGTTGGAATGGAAGAATTAGTACGCTGGACAATGAGAACAGGAGAAATTGCTGTAGAAGTAATGAGAGTTCTTGATGATGCAAATACAACCACATATAAACATCCAAGACCTCATAAAGTTAATGTAAATATTAAAAAAGGTCCATTTATAATAGTTTCAGGACACGATTTAAGAGATTTAGAAATGTTGCTTGAACAAACTGATGGAAAGGGAATAAATATATATACCCATGGAGAAATGCTTCCAGCACATGGTTATGACGGATTAAAGAAATATAAACATTTAGTAGGTAACTTTGGCTCAGCATGGCAAAATCAACAAAAGGAATTTGATAATATTCCAGGATGTATTCTTATGACAACAAATTGTTTAATGAGACCTAGAGAAAGCTATAAAGACAGAATATTTAGCACTAATGTTGTTGGATGGGATGGAATCATACACATAGGTAAAGATGAAAATGGATATAAGGATTTTTCATCAGTTATAAACAAAGCACTTGAATTAGGTGGATTTAAGGAAGACGAAGAAAAACAAGAAATACTAGTAGGCTTTGGACATAATGCAACATTAAGTCATGCAGAAAAAATAGTATCTGAAGTAAAGGCTGGAAATATAAGACACTTCTTTGTAATTGGTGGCTGTGATGGAGCAAGACCAGGAAGAAATTATTATACAGACTTTGCTAAGCAAGTTCCAGAAGATTGCATAATATTAACCCTTGCTTGTGGTAAATATAGATTTAATAAATTAGAATTTGGAGAAGTATGTGGATTACCTAGGCTTCTAGATGTAGGTCAATGTAATGACGTTTATTCTGCAGTGAAGATAGCTACATCTTTAGCTGATGCTTTTGACACAGATGTAAATTCATTACCATTATCAATAGTTTTATCATGGTATGAACAAAAAGCTGTTGCAGATTTGCTAGCATTATTATCTCTTGGAGTAAAAGGAATGTTTTTAGGACCTTCATTGCCTGCGTTTATATCTCCAAATGTTTTACAATACTTAGTAGATACATTTGATCTTAGACCAATAAGTACTCCAGAAGAAGATTTAAAAACATGTCTTAAACAAATAGTATAATATAACTTTTGAAATGAAAGGAGCTGATTTTAACAGCTCCTTAATAAATAACTAAAATATTTTAAATTTGATTTAAATCACATTTTTATTTTTTTGTTTTTTATATAATTTACTCATAGATAAGATATGAAATGTTTGGAGGAATTAATATGAAAAATAAAATAAATAATAAATTAACTTTAGGGGAATGTGTTATTATTTACCCAGCAATAGTAGAAATATTTAATGATATGCAATTAGATTATTGTTGTGGAGGAAATCAAAATTTAGAACTAGCATTGAAAGAAAAAAACATTGATGTAGATACATTTATTAAAGATATAAATAAAAAGCTTGAAGAATTTATATTCGAGGATTCTTCATATGTAAATTGGAATGAAAAATCTTCAAATGAATTAATTAATCACATAGTTAACACTCATCATGCAAAGACACTTGAATTATTAAGAGATATAGATCCACTATTATTAAAGGTTTTCAAAGTACATTATGAGCATTTACCAGAGGTTTTAACTAAAGTTCATAAGCTTTTTGGTTCATTAAAGAATGAATTAGAAGAACATTTAATAAAAGAGGAAAAAATACTATTTCCAAAAATGATTAAATTTGAAAATATTGAAGATAAAGAAGAAAAAGAAAAGTTAAAGAAGGAAATAGAAAGCTTTATATCAGAACATGAAGCTGCAGGGGACATACTAAAGGAATTAGCAGAAATTACAGATGACTATAATTCCCCAGAATGGGCATGTACAAGTTTTAAATTATTATATATGAAAATGCATGACCTTGAAAAAGATTTATTTGTTCATATTCATAAAGAAAATAATATTTTATTTAAAAGATATTAATAGAAAGTTTGAGAAAAGTATAGAGGTGAATAATATGGAAAAGAAAAGATTTATTTTAGATAATGGTGTAAATAGAGCTGTTAATGAAGATAGAATAAAAGAATTAACTGTATTTTTATCAAAATTAAATGAACAAGGTTTAACAGAAGAATTAAAGGAAAAAGGGTTAAAGCTTGTTAAGTCAATAAGTCCTTTAGAATTATCTATGGCAGAACAAAGTTTAATAGATGATGGAATGAATGCAAGTGAATTAAGACATTTGTGTGAAATTCATATGTTGGTTTTAAAGGATGAACTTGAAAAATTAAAGAGCAATATATCAACAGGCCATGTTTTATACACAATGGTTGAAGAACATGAATGCTTATTAAAATTCTTAGATGAAATAGAAGAAACTACAAAAGTAATTTTATCTATGGATAAATATGATGTAGAGAGAGCAGAATTTAATAAAATTCCAGAATTAGCTTTAAATTTATTAAATGCAGAACCACATCATAAAAGAGAAGAAGAAGTATTATTTAAAGAAGTAGAAGAATTAGGTGTTACAGGTCCAACTAGAATAATGAGAATGGAGCATGAAGAATTAAGAAATAAGAAAAGAGCATTAAGAGATTTAGGAAGGTCTGTAGGAAATATGGAATTTGAAGAATATAAAAAGCAATTAAAGGATATTTCAAATGCTATTTGTTATGAGTTAAGAGATCATATATTTAAGGAAAATTATATATTATATCCAACATCTTTAGAAACTATCACAGATGAAGCAAAGTGGCAAGAAATGAAAGAAAAGTGTGATATGGTAGGATATTGTACATTTACTCCAGAGAATTCAAAATAATATTTACCTCCTTAGCAAAGATATAAACTATTTATTATACAAATTTGTAGTATAATAAGTATAAGTTACTATTTACTAAGGAGGTTTTACTTTGAAATGTGATTTCTGTTGTGAAAAATGTGCAAGTAGATTATATGCACATGAAGTTCCAATATTTGAATCTTTATCGGCAGAGGAATTGGAGAGAATAATAAATACTAGAAAGCATATGGATTTAAAAAAAGGAGAAACTTTATTCTTGGAAGGAGATGAGGTTTCAAAACTTTTTATTATAAGTGATGGAATGATAAAGATAACTAAAAATACAGCTGCAGGTAAAGAACAAATTATAAATATATTAACTGTTGGAGATTTTCTAGGAGAAAATAATATATTAGGAGATCCACATCCAAGTAATGTATCTGCAACAGCAGTTAAAAATACAAGCTTATGTACAATTTCAAGAGAAGATTTAAAAGAAATATTATTTAAAAGCCCATCAATAGCTTTAAAATTTCTTTCAGAATTAAATAAGAGGTTAATTGAAGTAGAAAATTTAACTAGTAATTTATCTAATAATAATCCTGAATTAAGAATAAGCTGTATGTTATTAGAATTTGCGGAAAAGTATGGACAAGAAGTGAATAAGAAGGTGGAAATAACTTTACCATTAAATAGAGAAGAAATGGCAAACTATTGTGGAATTGCCAGAGAGACATTAAGCAGAAAACTCACTTTATTAGAAAATGAAGGATGTATAAGTATAGTTGGAAATAAAAAAATAATAATAAATAATTTGAGTCTTCTAGAGGAAGCTATTATTTAAGAAATAATATAAAAATAAGTATGACTATATCATATTAATTATTAGAATTAATTATGATATAGTCTTTTTTCTATTTTATACTTTGTTGAAAGTTAAATATATTTAAAGGATCATATAATTCTTTTACAACCTTAAGATAAGATGAGTTTTTACCATAATAATCAGAAAGATAATTTTTTAAAGGATAAAAAGGAAAATTAATATAAGAACCATTAGTTATATTATAGATATACTCAAAATTTTTAGACATCCATTTTACATTTTCCGGTTTGAAAATATTATCTTCCCAAATAGATTGTAATGATAGAATATATCTGCTATCTCTATAATGAAATGCAGTAGACTCTTTATTTATTTTACTTACTTTTCCTCCAAGGGCATATAAATTTATTGATGTCAGTATAGAACCAGAAGGTCTATCTTCATTAATGATATTAGCTAGGTTATTTAATTCATTATTAGAAAAGTACCTATTTACAAACCTTCCAGAAGATTTAAATAGTTCATAAGGCGGATAAGTTGACCCTATTTTATTTATGGCATCTAAAAAAGGAATATATTCATAATTAATAATAGGGTTACCAAAGGATTTGAATGGATCTAGTAGTTTATTAAGATCCTCTGGAGGACCATAAAATATTCCGCGCCCATAAATATACAATCCATCAGAAAGTGTATTATAAAGACCAGAGTTCATAGTTAGTCTATCATCTAAATTAGTGATCCAATATTGCCAAGTGTTAAGATATTTTATTTGCTCAGACTTGGATACATTGGAATAATAGATTTCAAATAATGTTACCTTATTAACTGGTTTAGGTAATTTATATTTCATGGAGACTATTACTCCAAAGTTACCACCGCCAGCTCCTCTACAAGCCCAAAATAAACTACTGTTTATATTTTTATTTGCAGTTATTAGATTACCTTTATAGTTAATTAATTTAAGCTCTAATAAGCTATCACAGCCAAGTCCTAAATATCTACATGAATATCCCCAACCACCTCCAAGAGTATATCCACTAAGGCCTACAGTAGGACAGGCTCCACCTGGAAATGGATACCCCTTAGAGCCTATAAAGTTATAAAGCTGACCATTATTAACGCCACCTTCTACAGTTACTGTATTATCCTTATAGCTTATATCCATTTTATTTAATTTACTTATATCTATTATAAGAGAATTGTTAGCTATAGAATATCCTTCATAATTATGGCCACCAGAACGTATTCTAATATTAAGATTACATTTTCTAGCTAAACAAACAGCTTTGCTTACATCATCAAAATCATTACAATAAAAGATTAAATTGGGATATTTTTGAATTGAACGATTCCATATTTGCCTGGCTTCATTATATAAAGGATTATTTGGAGTAATTATTTTACTCAATTAAACCACCTTCAAAATAATTATTTATACTACTTACTATAATTTATGTAAAATAAATTTTAATGTTACTATATATAGAAGAAGTGTAGGGAAAATGTTATAATAATATTTTAAACAATTAAAAAATTATAAAATATTAATTAAAGTTTAGGAGTAATGTTAGTATGAGTCTAATATTTAATAAGCCATTAACAGAAATAATAAAAGATAGATATTCAGTTAGAAATTATGAAGATAAAGAGTTACCTGAAAATCTAATAGAAGAAATAGAAAATTATATAAGCAAAGTAGATAATCCTTTTAAAGTAAAGGTAAGAATACATTTAATTAAGAAAGATACGTATAAAGATGTAATTAAGCTTGGAACTTATGGAGTTATAAAAGGAGCTAATTATTATTTAGTATCAGCTTGTGAAAAGGAAGAATTTGCATTAGAGGCGTTAGGGTACACTTTAGAGAAGGTAATATTATATTGTACTTCTTTAGGGCTTGGTACGGTATGGCTTGGAGGAACTTTCAGCAAAGGGGAGTATGCAAAAGCTATTAATCTTAAAGAAAATGAAATACTACCAATAGTATCTCCAGTTGGATACGAAGGGGGAAAAAAATCATTATTAGCATCGCTTATGGCTGATCATAGGAATAAAAGAAAAAAATATTCTGAAATATTTTTTAATGAAGATTTTAATAATCCACTTTCAAGTGAGTTAGAAGGGGAGTATTCAGAAGCATTAGAAATGGTTAGGTTAGCACCATCAGCAATGAATAAGCAACCTTGGAGAATAGTTAAAGTAAAGGAAGATCTTCATATATATAATAGTGGGAAAATAGATATGAATAAAATAGATATAGGAATAGCACTTTGTCATCTTAACTTATATATGAATGAAAAAGGAATTTCAGGAGAGTTTAAAGTTATAAATCCTAATATAGAAAGTAAGTATAAATATGTTATATCTTGGATAAGAAATAAATAAAATGGAAGTCTTAGTGACTTTCTTTTTTTTATAAAAATATAAATTTGTATAAACAATATACAAATAAAATAAAAAAATTGCAAAATGATATATCTAAAGTTGATATTATAATAAGTGTAAAGGGTTTAAAGAACCTATTAAATCTAAAAGAATATAAATAGTATTATTAAAAATTAAATTAATTATTTAAGGGTGGGATAGAACAATGGTACAAGAAAACTTAACAAAAATTCTAGAAAAGAGATTTGACAAGACAATAAAAGAAGCAAACAACGAAGAAATCTATTTAGCTTTATTAGAATTAACAAAAGGAACAATTAATAAAAAGGGAACTAATAAGGGTGATAAAAAGCTTTATTATATTTCAGCTGAATTTTTAATTGGAAAGTTATTATCAAATAATCTAATTAACTTAGGACTTTATGAAGAAGTTAAAGAAGTATTATCTGATAATGGTAAGGAATTAACTGAAATAGAAGAAATAGAGTTAGAGCCTTCATTAGGTAATGGTGGACTTGGAAGATTAGCTGCATGTTTCTTAGATTCAATTGCAACTTTAGGATTAAATGGGGACGGGGTAGGTTTAAACTATCATTTCGGATTATTCCAGCAAGTATTTGAAAATAATAAACAAAAGGCAGTAAAAAATCCATGGATAACTAGTGAAAGCTGGTTAAATAAAAGTGATATAAAATTTGATATTTTATTTGGTGGATTTAAAGTTACATCAAGTCTTTATGATATAGATGTTACAGGATATAATAAAGCTTGCAATAAACTTCGTTTATTTGATATAGATACAATAGATGAAACGTTGGTAAAAAATGGTATAAATTTTGATAAGGAAGAAATAAAGAAAAACTTAACTTTATTCTTATATCCAGATGATAGTGATAAAGCTGGACATTTATTGAGAATATATCAACAATATTTTATGGTAAGTAACGCAGCTCAATTAATTTTATTAGAAGCAGAAGAAAATGGATATGATGTGCATAAATTATATGATCATGTAGTTATTCAAATAAATGATACACATCCATCAATGGTTATTCCTGAATTAATTCGTCTTTTAGGTGAAAGAGGAATAGGGATGGATGAGGCCATTGAAATAGTTACAAAAACTTGTGCATATACAAATCATACAATATTAGCAGAAGCATTAGAAAAGTGGCCAATAGAATATTTAGATAAAGTTGTTCCACAATTAATGCCAATTATAAGAGAGCTAGATAATAAAGTAAAAGCTAAATATGACGATGAAAAAGTAGGCATAATAGATATGGATAACAGAGTTCATATGGCACATATGGATATTCATTATGGATTTAGTGTAAACGGAGTTGCTGCACTTCATACTGATATATTAAAAGAAGAAGAGTTAAAACCATTTTATGATATTTATCCAGAAAAGTTTAATAATAAAACAAATGGGATAACATTTAGAAGATGGTTAATTCACTGCAATAATGAACTTACTAAGTTTATAAGTGAATTAATTGGAGAAAACTTTAAAAATGATGCTACTAAATTAGAAAATTTAATAAAATATATAGATGATAAAACGGTTTTAAATAAGCTTGGAGAAATTAAAAAGAATAACAAAATTGCTCTTAAAAATTATTTAAAAGAAACTCAAGATGTTGAAATAGGTGAAAATTCTATATTTGATATTCAAATAAAGAGACTTCATGAATATAAGAGACAGCAAATGAATGTACTTTATATTATTAATAAGTATTTAGATATTAAAAATGGAAATATACCAACAACTCCAATAACAATGATATTTGGAGCTAAGGCAGCACCAGCTTATGTAATAGCGCAAGATATAATTCATACTATTTTATGTCTGCAAGAAATTATAAATAATGATTCTGAAGTTAGTAAGTATTTAAAAATTGTTATGATAGAAAACTACAATGTAACAAAAGCATCTAAATTAATTCCAGCTTGCGATGTTTCAGAGCAAATTTCACTAGCATCTAAAGAAGCTTCTGGAACAGGTAATATGAAGTTTATGTTAAACGGGGCATTAACTTTAGGTACAGAAGATGGAGCTAATGTTGAAATACATGAATTAGTTGGTGATGAGAATATCTATATCTTTGGAGAAAGTAGTGAAACTGTTATAGAGCATTATAAGAAAGCAGATTACGTTTCTAAGAAATATTATGAAAAGCCTGCAATAAAGGAATTAGTTGACTTTATAGTAAGCGATGAAATGATAGCAGTTGGAGATGAAGAAAACTTAACAAGACTTCATAAAGAATTAATCAATAAGGATTGGTTCATGACATTACTAGATCTTGAAGATTACATCAAAACGAAAGAAATGGTATTTAAAGCTTATGAAGATAGAGAAACTTGGAATAAAAAAGTTTTAGTTAATATTAGTAAAGCCGGATTCTTCTCTTCAGATAGAACTATTGAACAATACAATAATGAAATCTGGAAATTAAAGTAGAAGATCATTATAAATTACAATTACACGTAAAAAAAGCTGCAATTGCAGCTTTTTTTATTTAAAATTAACTTCACGTTCAGGAATTGTATATTTTAAATAGTTTTCTATTTCTTCTAAAATATTATAATTTTTAGGATCTGTAATAAGACAGGTATAACCACTATCTCCAGCACGAGCTGTTCTTCCTATTCTATGAATATAGCTTTCAACACTTTCTGGTGCATCATAATTATATATGTGAGTAACTCCGGTAACATCTATTCCTCTTGAGGCAACATCAGTTGCAATTAAATATTGAATCTCACAATCTCTAAAAGATTTCATTATCTTTTCTCTTTTATTTTGAGGAATATCACTATGTATTTTAGCAGCTTTTATACCTTTAGTAGCAAGTTTTACTTCTAATTCATCAGCTCTTCTTTTTGTTCTGCAAAAGATAATAGACATAAATGGATTATCTTCTTCTAAAATTTTCACTAAAGCATCTACCTTCCATCTATCCGTAGTTTTAACCACTTCTTGATTAATATTAGGAATTTCAGATTGCTCATTTTCTGTAATATCAATAATAGTTGGATTATTCATATATCTATAAGCTAGTTTCTTTACTTTAGAATCTATAGTTGCAGAAAAGCAAAGCGTTTGAATTTTTTTAGGAGCATAAGACATTATTTTCTCAATTTCATTTCTAAAGCCCATTAAAAGCATTTGATCAGCTTCATCTATAACAACCGTGTTAAGTTTATTTAAACTTATACTTTCTCTTTCTAGGTGATCTATTAGCCTTCCAGGAGTAGCGATAATAATATTGATGACCTTATTTAATTTTTTCAATTGTGAACCAACATCTTTACCTCCATAAGCAGCCAATATTCCAATATCATTTATATTAAGTTTATTAGCTTCTTCAGTTATTTGGATTGCTAATTCTCTAGTTGGAGATAAAATTAGAACCTCAGTGCTTTTAGAAGTATTATCTATTCCTTGAAGTATAGGTAATAGAAATGCTAGAGTTTTTCCGGTTCCAGTATTTGATTTTCCTATAACATCTTTTTTGTTAATTATTTCAGGAATAACACTCATTTGAACTTTAGTAGGTGTTATAATACCATTATTTTTTAATGAATCAATTAGTTTACTATTTATTTTTAAATCTTTAAAATCCATATTTATATCCTTTCCTACATTCAGTTTTTAAGTAGAAATATGTAAGATTAATTTTTCTTAGAGTAAAGCGGCAGAATAAGTAAGTTTACATGTGTCCACTTTTGTATAAAATTATAAAAATAAAGTGGAGCTTGGTAATCCGGCGAAAGACAAACCAAGCTCCACGGTAATTAGCACTTTACGTACCAACTGCCTAATAAGAATAACATTAAATAGATAAATAAGCAAGAAAAATTTTTGAATATTAGAAATTAAAAAGGATTTGGAAGAATAATTTTGCAGTTAAGTAAAAGTTTGTATGAATTATTCATTTATAAGGATTTTTTAAGCTTAAATTTAGGAAATCTTTATTTTATATGAAAAATATTTTAAGAAGTTCATCTTATACTAAAATCAATAAATTCTTATTTATCTTTAAATAAGAAAAATCAGCTTAAGAAGGAATGAGTTAATGAATAAAAATAAAACAAAGCAAAAGATAGGTTTAAGTTTAATAATACTCTTAGTTATAACAATAGTAGTGTACTTAAAATATAGTGGTATTTTAGGATATATGACTTCATTAGAACAATTAAAAGACTATATAGAAGGGTTTGGTAGTAAGGCTTATATAGTATTTTTTATATTACAATTAATATCTATTATTATAGCGCCAATACCAAGTAATGTAACTGCAGTAGCAGGTGCTATGATATTTGGAATGTGGGGTTCGTTTATTATAACTACTTTAGCTATAATTTGTGGTTCAGCTATCGTGTTTTCATTATCAAGAATATATGGAAAAGCATTTACAGAAAAGTTTATGAGTCAGAAGTCTTTGAAAAAGTATGAAAATTTAATAAATTCTTCAAAGGGAGAAATTACTATAGCTTTAATGTTATTATTTCCATTCTTTCCTGATGATATAATTAATTTTTTAGTAGGGCTTAGTGGAATGAGCTTTAAAAAATATTTCATTATATTAATACTTACAAGGCCATGGGAAATCTTAATAGCATCAGCAATGGGTTCAGCAAGTATAACAGTACCATTATGGATATTGGGACTAATAATAGCCGTATCTATAGTTTTAATTATTAATAGCAACAAAATAGAAGATAAATTAACTAAGATAATTAAAGCAATATAAAGTATTTATCAACTAACAATCAAAAAAATAAAATTAAAAGAAGAATACTAAGGGAAAAGGGCTTTAGAAAATCTTTAGAAATATAAAGAGTTTTTCTTAATTATTTAGAAATACTATTAAGTTAAGACGTAACTTTATTAAAAGTTCTTATAGGGTATAATAGTTATATATTAAGAAATGAAGGGGAAAAATTATGAATTCATATAATATTTTGGTTGTTGAGGATGATAAGGAGATTGCTAGAGCAGTAGAAATATATTTGAAAAATCAAGGATACAAGGTTTTTGTAGGACATAATGGTATAGATGGATTAGAAATAATAGAAAAACAAATAATACACTTAGCTATTGTTGATATAATGATGCCATTAATGGATGGAATACAGATGACAATTAAACTAAGAGAAAAGTATGATTTTCCAATTATAATGTTATCTGCAAAGTCAGAAGAAATTGATAAGATAATGGGACTGAATATAGGAGCAGATGATTATGTTTCCAAGCCTTTTGCGCCTCTAGAATTAATTGCTAGAGTGAACTCACAAATTAGGAGATATTCCAAATACTTAAGCTTAGTTGGCACAGAAAAAGAAGAAGTTAATAAAGAGGATATCTATAGTATAGGAGGGCTTGAACTTAATGTTAACAAAGTTGAGCTTACTGTAGATGGCAGTTTAGTTAAAATTACCCCTATAGAATTTAAAATTCTTCAATTGCTTATGAAAAGCCCAGGAAGGGTATTTTCTTCCGAAGAAATATATGAAAGAGTATGGAATGAAAAAGCAATAAACACAGATACAATAATGGTTCACGTAAGAAACATAAGAGAAAAAATAGAATTCGATCCAAAAAATCCGAAATATTTAAAGGTGGTGTGGGGAGTTGGATACAAAATTGAAAAACTCTAAAAAGAAATATTATATAAGTGGAATGGTCATTTTAATAATTATGACACTTTCAATAGCAATGGTTTCTTTGTATGAGAGAATAGATAGTATAGCTAAAGATAGTAATCAAGGAAGAAGATACGAATATGTGCAGCAAGATTTATATAGAAGTAATCTTGTATTAAATAAGCTGCTTATAGAAAAGAAAACTGGAAAATCAGTAACTTATAGTGAATTGTATTTAAGTGAAAAAGCTAAAAAAGATACAAATAGACTTATGGTATATGAAGAACAATTTAAAAGTTTAAAAACAAGATTAACCGATGAATTAAAAAATTTAGATTATATAATTATAGACAATAAAAACAATGAAAAATTAACAAATACAGAACAAGACTTATCATTAATTATAAATGGTAATATAAAGAAACAAGATATTTTAAATTATTATAATTATTATACAGTGATTGAATTTGATAGTGAAGGAAATGAAAATATTAAAAGTACTAATCAGTATCCATATAACTATTATGAGTATTATAGGAATAAAAATGCAAATTTAAAAGATTATTTGGGATTAGATTATGAAGAAGAAGTAGCAAATCCAAAAGATGTGACTATAGTTTATGGAATACCTAAAAATTTATCATATTCCGATGGAGATATTTACTATAATTCATTAAATATAGGATATTGGGCTTATGGAGATGCTTTAGCTCCTTATGCAATTATAATTTATGTAGTAGTAATACTAATGTCATTGATAATTTCTTATAAAAAATCTAAGGAAGATAATATAATATCAAAGTTGGTAAACATTCCTTTTGAAATACTGGCAGGATTAATAATATCAACAACAGCATGTATAGGTTTATCACCAGAAATTATATATGGAACAGTATATAATACAGAAGTTATTAATGGACTTAAGATATATGGATTAAATGAAGCAGTTTCTAGATATGGTTTATATATTATTAACGTATTATATTGGATGGCTTTATTATTTTCAGCCTTTATAGCAATTTCCTTATTAAAGTATATATTCAAGAAAGGACTTATAAAGTATATAAAAGAAAATACTTTAATTGGAAGATTTATATTATTTATAATTAGAAAATCGAGAAGTGTTATTAATAATTTATCTAAAATTGATTTTAGTGAAAATAGTAATAAATATATTTTTAAAATAGTATTAATTAATTTTGTAATAGTAATGTTTTGTAGTCTTTTATGGTTTGGGGGAATATTTGGAGCTATAGTATATTCAATAGTACTTTTCTTTATATTAAGAAAGTATATGATTGAAATGAAAGAAAAATATAATATTTTATTAGAAGCTACAAATAAAATAGCAGAGGGAAATTTAGATGTAGAGATAAAGGAAGACTTAAAGGTTTTTGAACCATTAAAAGATGAACTTCAAAAAATACAAAAAGGATTTAAAAATGCAGTTGATGAGGAAGTGAAGAGTCAAAGAATGAAAACAGATCTTATATCTAATGTTTCTCATGATTTAAAAACACCATTAACATCAATAATTACTTATATAGATTTATTAAAGGATGAAAATATAAGTGAAGAAAATAGAAAACTTTATTTAGATACATTAGATAGGAAATCTCAAAGGCTTAAAAATTTGATAGAAGACTTATTTGAAGTAAGTAAGGCAACAAGTAAAAATGTGCAATTAAATATATTGAATGTGGATATAGTTTCCCTTATGAAGCAAACACAATTTGAATTAAATGATAAAATTGAAGAATCATCATTAAAGTTTAAATGGAATTTTCCGGAAAATAAAGTGATAGTACCTTTAGATAGCCAAAAGACCTTTAGAGTATTTGAAAATCTATTGCTAAATATAGTCAAATATTCAATGCCAAATTCAAGAGTTTTTATAGATATAGTAGATGGTAATGAAGAGGTTTATGTAACATTAAAAAATATGGCAGCAAATGAAATAGACTTCACATCAGAAGAAATAGTAGAAAGATTTGCTAGAGGAGATAAATCAAGAAATACAGAAGGGTCAGGGCTTGGCTTAGCAATAGCAAAGAGTTTTGTTGAGCTTCAAGGTGGAAATTTAAATGTAGAAATAGATGGAGATCTATTTAAAGTAATATTGAAATTTAAAAAGTAGTAAAAAAATCACTAATGCCTATTGGATATTAGTGATTTTTTCTTAATGAACTAAGGGATCAAATAGGTATTAATTATTTTAATAAGAAGTAGAAATGAAGGAATTGATAGTTTGGGGAATAATATTTTTTAAAATATTGAAATAGTTTGTCTGATTAACTATAATAAGTATGATTGAAAGTTTGTAGGAGGATTAACAAATGAGAAATTTCAAGAAATTATTATCAATAATTTTAATATCAATGTTCTCAATTATTTTAATTGGATGTAAAGGTAATGAAAAGAATGAGGAAGTTTTAGTAGAAGATACAACATTAAAAATTGGTTTAATGCCAGCTGTGGACACAGCACCAATACTTATTGCAGAAAAAAATGGATATTTTGAAGAAGCAGGAATAAATGTAGAAATAGAAATTTATACTAACGCTCAAAATAGACAAAGTGCTCTTCAAAGTAACGCTATAGATGGAGCAATGACAGATTTTATAGCAGTTGCAACTAATGTTGACGGTGGATTTGACATAAAGGCAACAACGATGACAGATGGAATGTTTCCTGTACTAGCAAATGAAGGAGCAACTGATAAAAAAGAGATAAAAGTAGGTATGATGGAAGTAAGTGTTTCCAATTATTTAATAGATAAGTGGCTTGGAGATAAATATAATGTAGAAAAAGTATTTATAAATGAGATACCAGCTAGACTTGCGGCTTTAAAAAGTGGTGAAGTTGATATGAGTTTATTCCCAGAACCAGTAGCTTCAAATGGAGAGTTACAAGGTTTAAAAAAGAACATATACGGAATGGATGATAAATTTTCACCTGATTGTTTAGTATTTACTGGAAAATCTATAAAAGAAAAACCAAAAACTATAGCGGCTTTCCATGAAGCTTATAACAAAGCTGTAAATGAAATTAATAAAAATCCTGAAATAGCAAAAGATATATTAATTGAAAAAATACCTAATACAAATCCTGCTGTAAAAGATATTATGGTATTGCCAACATATAAAAAAGCCGCCCTTCCAAGTGACGAATATTTACAAAGTATAATAGACTGGACTGAAAAGACTTTAAATAAGGATTTGTCAGTAAAACCAGAAGCCTTATTAGAAGGAAAATTTGTAAAGTAATATGATGAAGATAAATGATTTAACCGTTAAGTATAAGAATGAAACAGCAATAGATAAGATGAACTTATCTATTGAAAAAGAAAAAACTTATGCAATTATAGGGAAATCAGGATGTGGAAAGACAACCCTGCTATACACTATAGCAGGGCTTATTTCTAATTATGAAGGGAAATTAGAAATAGAAGGAGAGACTTCTTTAATATTGCAAAACTTGGGGTTGTTTAATTGGTTTACAGTATATAAGAATATAGAACTTGGGTTAAATAAATGTAATTGTACCAAAAAGGAAAAAGAGAAATTAGTCAATGATGTATTAAAAGAGTTAGATCTAATAAGTTTAAAAGATAAATATCCCAAGGAACTAAGCGGTGGGCAAAAGCAAAGAGTTGCAATTGCAAGAACAATAATAAGAAATCCGGAGATATTATTATTAGATGAGGCAACATCAGCTTTAGATTCTATTAATAAAGAGAAAATTCAAGAGCTACTTTTAGAAATAAGAAATAAAAGAAAAAATACAATGATTTTAGTTACACATAGTATTGAAGAAGCTGTTTTTTTAGGTGAGTATATAATAGTCATGAAAGATGGAAGAATTTATAGCATAATTAATAATAAATATTTCGGTGACAAGGATATAAGAAAAAAACAAGAATATATAGATATATGTAATGAAGTAAGAGGGAAGCTTTATGATTAAAGATTTATTATTAAAAATAATAAAGGGGTTTTATGGAGTAGCAATTATAGTAGTATTATGGTATTTATTAAGTATATTAATAGGAAGTAACATGGTTCCATCGCCTAAAACTACTATAAACGAATTAGTAAGATTATTAAAAAATGATTTTATATATCATATTTTATATAGTATGTATAGAATATTAGGAGCAATATTAATATCATTAATTATAGGAATTCCTGTTGGAATAGCTATTGGAATGAGTGATTTAATAGATAAAATAATATCGCCAGTAGTATATTTATTATATCCCATACCTAAAATAGCATTCTTACCTATATTCATGGTTATGTTTGGAATAGGTGATAAGTCTAAGATAATACTAATGGTTACTATAATTGTTTTTCAAATTTTAATAGTAACAAGAGATGCAGTGAAAGAAACGGATAAAGATGTATTAACATCAGCTAGAGTTATGAAATTTAATAAGGTTGATACAATAATAAAAGTGATAATTCCATCAATAGCTCCCAAAGTATTTTCAGCTTTAAGAGTAAGTATAGGAATTGCAATTTCAGCTTTGTTTTTTAGTGAAAATTATGCAACTAAATATGGAATAGGATATTATATAATGAATTCATGGTCAATGGTTGATTATAAAGGAATGTTTGCGGGAGTATTAGCTCTTAGCATTATGGCTCTTTTTATATTTAAAATTATAGATTTATTAGAAAAGAAAATATGTCCATGGGTATAAAAAATAGCTATATCAAGTTTGATATAGCTATTTTTTATATTATTATAGTTAGTTTATTTTATTGACTTGAATTTTCTTCTTCTATATAGAGTTACAAAAAGTGTACTTATTAATAGGAATCCTAAGTATGAACAAAATTCGAGTATTTTTCCTTTAATATTTGATTGCTTATTAGAGGAATCATTCATATTATCAGGTCTTTCTTGTCTATTATTTACGGTTTGATCTTGAGTATTAGTATTAGATTGATTAAAATTATTTTCATTCTTTGACAGTTCATTTGATGCAGCACTTTCATCTTTATTATTTTGCTGTATTTGATTATTTTGACTAGAACTAGTAGTTGAGTCTATATTGTCATCAATGTTAGGCTTAGTTATTGTATTCTCTTGATTATCATCATTTGGAGGTCTTTGTATTCCCATGTTTTTATCTTTATCATTCATACCGCCTTGACTACCTAAAGCACTTAAATTAACTGTAGTTTCAATATCACCATAGGTAGTAGAGGGCTCACTTCCATAAAGTTGAGCAGATATACTTTTTGCCCTATCAATTCCAAAATTAATTAAGTTGGGAATTGATGACATATATTCTTCGTAAGTATAAAAAGCTGTAGGATCATTTTTAACATAATTAGATATAAGAGAATTTATTTGATTTATTATGTTTGCATATGTTCCATCATTAACATAATCAACAATATCCTGAAGATATTTATGATAGATCTCTTTATACTCATCAATTTCTAATAATTTACCTATTAAAGGACTATTTTCAAGAGAATCCGTAACGGGGTTATCTATTGGAAAGTTTATAGCATTGCTTGCATTCCCTATGTTAAATGCACCAAAAGAAAGATTATAGTCCCAAGGAAGTATTTCAAATACTCCATCTTTTTCATAAAGATAGTAATTATGTTTCATATTAGAAGCGTAACTATCTAAATTTACAAGGAAAGTGTTTACTGCAAAATATCTAAGTATCTCATCTACATTAAGATATTTTTCTAAATTAGTGCCTTCACTAAGGGTTTTAATCATTTCAATAACTTTTTCTTCATCAGATTCAGTAGTTGTTTTAAATACTTTGTTATCAAATATATCAGAATAGGATTCCTTATTATCATCAGTATAAACTAGGTTTCCTCCATTAGAAGCACCCATGCCTCCACCCATCATACCACCTCTGAAGCTTTTATCTTTAAGATTTTCATTGTTTTGAGTAGTATTATCTTCTCCAGCTTGGGAATTATCCATATTAGGAGGAGCCATATTATTTCCACCTTGAGAATCATCCATATCAGGAGGTGCCATATTTCCTCTGTTTTGAATATCCTTAATATCTGGCATCATACCTTCAAAGTTTTTATCTTTACCACCAATTTCATTTCCTTCAGGTTTATATAAGTTTCCAGATAAGGAACCATAGTTTCTTTCAATAAATTCTTCTTCAATAGTTTCTACAGCAAAATATAAGCCCCATTCTTTACCATTTACTTTTATATTTGTAAAGGCAAAGGCAGGAGTAGGAACTCCCATTTTGTCTAGTAAATCATATGATAGATATTCCTTCATATAAGTTGCATCAGACATTATATTGTTTAAGGCAATTTTACTTAAGCCATCTAAGTTTTGTCCCTTTACATATTCATCGAATTTTACTTTAAAGCTGTATCTATCAGTAGTATCATCACTAGCAACCATGGATAAACTTGAATTGCCTTTTGCTCTAATACCAACATTATTGTATTTAGTGCCATTAACAGTAATGTTTGCATTTACATATTCTTCATTTATAGCATTTTCTAATAAGGAATTCCAAGTATCCTCATTAATTTCTAAATCAATTTCTGTTACTTTTTCCTTATTAAAGACAGTATCAATATAAGGGAAATTAGTAGAAGAACTTGAATCTTTATTAGTAATATTTTTAGAATTAACATAAATTAAAGTAGTGAAGATTACCGCAATAGCAGTTATTGTAGCTATAATAGAATTTATATATTTATTTGAAATCATTTTTAACACCACCTTAAGGGTTAACTTATATAGTCACCATTGTAGCTTACTAAAACAACGTTATTAACTCCTTCTAAATTATTAATTTCATTTACAAATTTAGTTGACATCTCTTTTAATCTTATTTCAACAGTAAGCTCTATACCAGTACTACCAGATACAGTTTTTGATTTAATAACATGTTTCTTTACTGATTTATTGATATTATTCATTACTAAATTTTCGCTATGTTCATCAGCACAGTTTATTACTAATATATAAGGGTTATCTGTACTTTTCTTATTCACAAATATAAGCATTATAATTCCTATAAAAACAGATCCAAATATAGCTAGAGGAATGAGTCCAGCACCAAGAACTATACCGACACTAACTGACCAGAAAAGAAAAGCGATATCTAAAGGTTCTTTAATAGCAGATCTAAATCTCACTATAGATAGAGCACCAACCATACCAAGTGATAAAACAACATTTGAAGTTACAGCTAATATGATAAGTGTTGTTACTAAGGTCATAGTAAGTAGAGATACACCAAAATTTTCAGAATACATAACTCCTCTAAAGGTTTTCTTATAAACTAAAAAAATAAATAATCCTATTGCAAAGGCAAGAACAAGTGCAAGAATCATATCAAGCATTGAGAATGAAGAAGTTTTTTCTAAAAAGCTAGATTTAAAAATATCATTAAAAGTCATTTTTTGTTACCTCCAAAATATAAATTATACTGTAAATAGTCTACAAGCTGTATATTTTGAGACCGCAGTTTGTCTACGCATATTAGTTTGTATAAGATCTCTAATAATGTCAGGGAGAAAATTATCATATTTAATTTCTAGAATTATAGGATTATCATTTATTAAGCCTAATGTTGGAAGTTGAGGATCAAATATACTTGTAGAATATAAACCACTTTTTATATTACGATCAATTGTTATTCTTACATTTCCAGCATTGAATATGTAAGCTTCCCTAGTATAATCAACTATAGTTTTAGATTTTAGGCATTGATATTTTAATTTACAATAAAATTCTTTTAGCACAGCGATATTAGAATCTTTTAAGAATTCAATGTTCCCATTTAGTATTTTTTCACATTCTTCTTTAGTTAATTGAGCTGAAGATTTATAACATAATCCATTTGCCTTACTTTTTTTTTCAAGTTTAATAAAAGAATGATTATGATTATAGAACCTAATTCTAAATTTTTCTCTATTATTAAAGCCATTTATTTTTTCCATTAGAGATTTATCATTAAAATTATCGAAGTATAGACTTCTTATATGATAAACCCCATTTTCACTTGCATTTTTATCAAGCTTAGCAAAATTTTTTAATCTGCTTTTTATAGATATATAGTCTGAGTAATTAATAAATACTTTCATTTCATGTCTTGGTTTTGTCATAATAAAATCACCTCCTATCCATAAAATAACATTAATATATTAAGCTTAATTTAATCTTAAATTTAATTTTATTTTAAGGTTTCTATGATAAAATTTTATTATATAAATAAAAAGAAATAGGATTTAGGAACTAATTTCTTACTTATAACATAAAGAAGGAGGATAAGTATGAAACTATTATTAATAGAAGATGAAAAAGAATTATCAGAAGCACTATTTGAAATATTAACTAATAATAAATATTTAGTTGATACATTTTATGATGGTGAAGAAGGCTTAGATTACGCTTTAACAGGAATATATGATGTTATAATTCTAGATATTATGTTACCAAAGTTAAATGGAATAAGTTTATTAAAACAATTAAGAAAATTAGGATTATCTACTCCAGTTATTATGCTTACAGCTAAAAGTCAAATTGAGGATAGGGTATTGGGACTTGATTGTGGGGCAGATGATTATTTAACTAAGCCTTTTGCAACAGAGGAATTACTTGCAAGATTAAGGTCTGTAACTAGAAGAAAAGGATCTGTTATAAATGACAATGTATTAACGTATGGTGACATAAGATTAAATATAGAAACTTATGACTTAGATGTTAATTCTGAAAGCATAAGGTTAACTTTAAAGGAATTCGAAATAATTAAGTATTTTATGGAAAGGCCTAAATGTGTAGTTAGTAAAGATGATTTAATAACTAAGCTATGGGGATTTGATTCAGAAGTTGAGTATAATAATATAGAAGTATATATCTCATTTATAAGGAAGAAACTAGCATATTTAAACTCTAAAGTAAGCATTATCACAATAAGAGGTGTAGGCTACAGAATGGAGGAATAATTTTGTTTGATAAATTAAAGAAAAAATTTATATTTATAAATATGTCTTTGTTAACATTAGTGTTTATAGCAATTTTTGGAACGATATATATTTTTACATCAATAAGCATGGATAAGGATTTAGAAAGAGAACTGAAGAGTGCAATGTTTAATCCTCGTAAACCAGCACCAGATTCTCCAATGATGGCAGGTAGTATAATCATAGAATTAACCTCTGGTAATAAAATATCAACAGTAATAAAATATATAGAAATTGATAGCGAAGATTTAAATAATACAATAGATAAAATTATTAAAGAAGATAAAAAGTTTGATAAGCTAAAATTAGCGAATAATAGCTATGGATATTTGAAGGAAACTACTGCTAAGGGGACCAAGATTATATTAATGGATAGAGAACCTCAAATAAACACTCTTTCAAGTCTTTTAAAAGTATTTATAGCTATTGTTGGTATAAGTTTAGTTATTTTATTACTAATAAGTGTTTATTTAACTAATAAAACTATAGAACCTATAAAAGAAAGCTTTGAAAAACAAAAGCAATTTATTGCAGATGCATCCCATGAATTAAAAACTCCTCTTGCTATTATAAGGACTAATACATCATTAGTTTTATCTAATAAAGACGAAACTGTAAATAGTCAAATTAAATGGATAAATTATATAAATAATCAAACTGAAAGAATGGCGAAATTAATAGATGAAATGTTATCATTAGCTAAGCTCGATACTGGCAGAGAGATTATGGAGTTTTCTACATTTGATTTAAGTAAATTATTAAACAATATTCTATTAACATTTGAAGCAGTTATATTTGAGAATAAAATTGAATTAGAAACAAATATTTCGGATGATATATTTGTAAAGGGAGATAAGGAAAGTATAAAAAAAGTATGCATAATACTATTAGATAATGCAATTAAGTACACAAATCCTAATGGGAAGATATCCGTGTTTCTTAATTTAGATAAAGGTAGAATAAAGTTAATAGTTAAAAATACTGGAGATGGCATAAAGAAAGAGGAGTTAGGTAAAATCTTTGAAAGGTTCTATAGGGTAGACAGCTCTAGAGCTAGAGAAACAGGTGGATATGGATTAGGTCTTTCGATAGCTAAATCCATAATAGAAAGCCATAGTGGGAAAATATATTCAGAAAGTAACCTAGGAATAGATACAACATTTGTAATAGAATTAAATTGAGAAATAACTTGTTAAGGTTACAGTGCTCAAATAGTTTATTAGAAACTACTTCCTAGTTTCTAATAAACTATTTGAGCACTAGTATAAAAATATTTTAATTCAACAGAGTTGAATTATTTACATAACTGTGAATTGTACTTTGTGAACTGAGAACTGGAAAGTTTCTTAGACAAATATTAAAAGTTATAAAATTAGAACAAAAGTTCCAATAGTAATAAAAATTCCACCTATTATAGTTTTAGCAGTTAAAGCCTCTTTTAATATTATAAAGGCTAATACCATAGTTATTACAACACTAAACTTATCTATTGGAACAACCTTTGAAGCTTCCCCTATCTGTAAGGCTTTATAATAAAATAACCATGATAGGCCAGTAGCTATACCAGACAAAATTAAGAAAATCCAACTTTTTTGACTTATGTTACTAATTTGATTTAAGCTACCATTTATAAAAACTATTCCCCAAGCCATTAGTAAGACTACAACAGTACGAATTGCAGTAGCTAAATTTGAATTTATGTTTGCTATTCCTATTTTAGCTAAAATAGATGTAAGGGCGGCAAAAAGAGCCGATAGTAATGCATAAACAACCCACATATGAACAACTCCTTTAATATCAAATTTTTTTATCAATATAAAATCCTCCATAAAATATATAAGTATCATTTAGTTATATATTACCATTAAATATGAAAAAATGTGATTATAAGAAATAAGAAATATAGGATTCATTAATATTTCAATAAATTCAAAATTAGAAATAAAGAAATGTATAAATAATTAAAAAACACACATAAAATGAACAATTAAAGCATTATATATATTAAGAAGGAGTTTGAATTTGAATTTAAATTTAATAATAATTAATACTTAAAAAATTATTAATTATTAACAATAAAAAGAGGATAACTGTAGTAGAGTATAGAATTAGTAACTGTATCAAACTTTATGGAGGGGGTAGTATGGTATTATCAACTAATCCAGCAGTTAGACTATACGAAATTTTAAGTAAATCAAAAGAGCTTTGCAGTAATACTGCTAACAAACAAAGTAGGTTTAGAACGGTGGAATCGGCTCTTGCTCAGGTTTTTGACTTGGATATTAACGATGACGAAAAAATATTTAAATCTATCATACAAATTATTGAAATGATAGAAAATATAAAAAAACTAACTAACAAGATTGAAAGTAGTTCAAAAAATGAATTAGTAAGATCTCTTACTAATTTTGAAAAGAAAATTATGGCTATAGGATTAGATGATGATATACACAAGTTAGATATTATAATTACAAAGGAAATATTGATATCTATAAATGGATTAGCATTAGCTTTAGATGTATGCAATCAATATAAAAATATTGAAGAAGAAAATTTGATGAAGTTTAAAGAAAAGATACAAGTTTTAATAGAAGAACTTGAAGAATTAGATGTAAATTATGAACTAAAATCATTTTTAAATGATGTACTTAGTGATTTATACTATAAGATAGAAGAATACAAAATATACGGAATAGATGGCCTAAAATCATCTATAGAACAAAACTTAGGAAGTATAATGCTTAATAAAAATATTTGTGAAGAAGCATATAAAAATAAAAGTTTTAAAGAAAATATAAAAAAAATTTTAAGCTTACTTACAAGTATTAATACTACTATTTCTTTTGTAAAAAACATAATACCAATAGCTCAAGATGCTAGTGATATAGTAAATAGATTATTAGGTTAGAATATAGATGTATAAAAAAGGAGCTGTCGGACAATTAAAAATTAAGAATGCAAAATGAAAAATTAATGAAAATAATTATCCATTTTTAATTATTAATTCTTAATTAGGCTGTCTATTCGACAGCCCCTTTTTGTTTGTTAAACTTTATTTATATGTTGTACGAGTAGATGGTTCATTTTCTCCATATGGAGTTTTTTCATTAGCTTTATTTTTGATTTTTTCATTATAATTAGATGATGATGGATTATTATAATTTTTATTTTTCATTTTAAATCCTCCTAAATTATTATTATCAATAATAGAATTCCCATACTAGAAAAAATTATAGATAAAAGAGTTAACAACTATTATTATTTAACAATATATAAAATTTCACTTACAAATTCAAAAAAAGTATTTATAGTAAAGTTATAGGAAAATATAAATATAGTTTTAAAGTAAAAAGAGCAAATACTAAAAAAGAGTGAAATATATATAACAGATTAGTTTATGCTTATAACATTAAATACAGATTTAAACTCTAAGATAAATTCATATAAGTTAATAGCAGAAGCATTTAGAGAATAATAAAAAAATACTAAAAGAGTAATATAAGTGAAATAAATTCAACTATATTACTCTTTTTCATAATCTACAACTTTATGATAATATATAAATAAAAAGTAATTATATAATAAATAGTAAGAATAAGAAAAATTAACTGGAGGAGATTATATGAAAATATTAATTACTAATGATGATGGAATAAATGCTAGAGGGATAAAAACTTTAGCAAAGGAACTTTCAAAAAAGCATAAAATTATAGTAGTTGCACCTAGGGAACAAAAAAGTGCTTCTAGCCATTCTATATCAATTCATAATCCCATTAAGATAAGAGAAGAAAAAATAAATGATAATTTTAAAGCATATAGTTTGGTAGGAACACCGGCTGATTGTACACAAGCTGGATTATCTCTGCTTGGGAAAAATATAGATTTAGTTATTTCAGGTATTAACAGAGGGTTAAATTGTGGAACTGATATTTTATATTCAGGAACAGTATCAGCAGCAATAGAAGGAGCAATATATAATGTACCATCTATTGCTATATCAATGGAAGTAGATTGGGAGAAAGAAGATGAGGATTACACTAAGGCAGCTAATTGGATAAGTAAAATAATAGATGTAGCAAAAAAAAATTATTTAAAAGACAATGTAGTTTTAAATGTTAATGTTCCAAATATTAGTAAAGAAGAAATAAGAGGACTAAAAGTATGTAGGTTAGGAAAGTCAACATATAAAACAGATTATATTTTAATTGAAGAAAATGAAGATAATGTTTATATAACAAAGGGAACCAGAAATGATATATCAGAGCAGGATTCTGATTTGTATTTTTTATCCAAAGGATATGTAACAATGACTCCTTTACATTTTGACTTTACTAATTTTAAAATATTAGATGAAGTAAAAAATATATTTGAAAATAAGGTGATTTAGTTTTGGAAGAAGAAAATATAAAAGATATATTAATAAAAAGAAAAAATATGAAATTTAGATTAATAATCCAAGGTATTATTATAGGTTTAATTACAGGTGGAATAATAGTATTAAATAGAATATTTATAAAAAAACTTTCTTCAATTTTCTTAGATTTGTATTTATGGGGAAATAAAGGCTTAACAAATACAATTTTAGTAATAATTATCTTAGCTTTATTGGGTATCTTAGTTGGATTTATGTCTAAAGAGGAAAATATGATATCAGGTAGCGGAATTCCTCAAGTAAAAGGAAGAGTAATTAATAAATTGAAGATGAATTGGTTTAGAATACTTATATATAAATTTGCAGGAGGAGTTTTAGCATTATCAGCTGGTCTCTCTTTAGGTAGGGAGGGTCCATCTGTGCAAATTGGAGCTTCTATAGGAGAAGGTATAGCAGAGAGTACTTATAAAAAGATGCCAGTAAAGAAAGAATTTTTGATAACAGCAGGAGCATCAGCAGGACTTTCAGCCGCATTTAATTCTCCGTTATCAGGAATAGTATTTGCACTAGAAGAAATTCATAGAAATTTTTCTCCATTAGTTCTATTATCGGCTATGGCGGCGGCAATAAGTGCTGATTTTATATCGAAAAATTTTTTAGGAATGGAGCCAGCTTTAAATTTCAATGAAATGAGTGCATTGCCATTAAAATATTATTGGGTACTAATTATTTTAGGATTTATAACTGGTGTCATGGGAGTTATATTCTCAAAAGGAATATACTTATTTCAAGATATATACTCTAAGTTAACGAAAATACCAATAGAAATAAAAATAATGATTCCTTTTATAATAACTGCTATTATAGGTTTAACATTGCCAATTTTATTAGGCGGAGGCCATGAGCTGATAATGGATTTAAATTCAGAAAAACATGCTATTTCATTTTTAATAATATTATATTTAGTAAAATTTTTATTATTATTAATTTGTTTTGGCTCCGGGGTGCCTGGGGGAATATTCCTTCCAATGCTTTTACTTGGGGCAATAATAGGGAATGTAATAGGAGTTTTTTCTGTAGATATTTTAGGTATAAATAATTCTTTTATGATAAATTTTGTAGCTCTTGGTATGGCAGGATATTTTGCTGCAGTGGTAAAGGCTCCAATAACAGGAATAGTACTTATAATGGAAATGACAGGATCATTTACTCATCTTCTTTCATTATCAGTAGTTGTAATAATAGCTTATATAACTTCTGAGGCATTGAAAAATCAACCTATATATGAAGTTTTATTAGAAAGACTACTTAAAAGAGTTGGTGTAAGTGATGAGGAGAATAATGCGAAGAAAACAATAGTAGAATTTGTTGTTGAAATGGAGAGTATAGTAGAAAGCAAATATATATATGAAATAAATTGGCCTAAAGACTGTTTACTTGTAGCAATAAAAAGAGGAGATAAAGAAATAATTCCAAGAGGTTCTGTAAAATTAATTAGTGGAGATTATATAGTTGTTTTAGTTAATATAGATAAAAGATCAGATGTAATTGAATATATTACCGAACTTACTTTAGCATAAAACAAATATTTTTAGAAATAGTAATGATTAGATTGCTTAGAATCAATCTAATCATTACTATTTCTTTTATTAATTAAAGATTCCTTATTTCTATCAATATAGCTTAATATAGCATCATTTATAGCTTTAGCACAATTGTTTTGACCTAAATCGGAGTTTAAATATTTTTCATCAGAGGTATTACTTAGGAAACCTAATTCAATTAAGCTTGAGATACTTGGATTTAATTCTAATACTGCAAGAGCATCATCTTTACTTTTGTAAGTTTTTAAGCCTCTATCTTCAGTATAATTTAATTTTAATAAGTATTGTTGGATTATATTAGATAATTCTTTACTGTCATTATTAGATAGTTTATACCAAGTTTCTAATCCTTTTGAATCTGGAGCATCATAATTACTATTACAGTGAATTGATATAAATAAATCTGCATCAAAGACCTCGGGTATTTTTATTCTTTCTTTTAAGCTATCATTTGCTGTTTCAAGCCAAGGAAGAGAATCATTTGTTCTTGTATAAACAACTTTTATCCCATTAGATTCAAGTAATTTTCCTAATTTTAAAGATATATTTAAAACAATATCTTTTTCAAATACTCCAGTTGTTCCTTTTGCACCAGTATCCCAATCCCCGTGTCCAGGATCTATGCATATTACAAATTTCTCTTCAGTTGAGGAAGATGATGTAGTTATTTTTTGGTTTACAGAAGAAACATTATTATCCTTATTACCCAGTAGGATAATAAAGAATAATACACAAAGTACACTTAGAAATATAGAAATTTGAAAGATGAGCTTTCTTCGCTTCTTTCTTTTATAAAGTAATTTTCTTCTATATTCAATATCAAAAACTTTAGGTTCCATATAAACACCTCTCATTAAGTTATAATAAATCTATAAGAATCATATATTAATTATACTTAACATAAGAATAATTGTAAATAAATGGAAATAAAATAAAAAATATCATTTGTTGATAATAATGGTATATTGATATAAACTATTTATAACAACTTATATAATAAAGTAATTATAAAAGGAGTAATTTGAAGTTATGAATTGGTTAAATAAATTAGAAAGAAAACTTGGAAATGTTTATATAAGGAATTTAATGCTTATAATAGTATTAGGAAATGCAGTAATATATTTTATTACTATGATTAATGGAAATAATGAACTAATAAATAATATAGTATTGGATTCAAGCAAGGTGCTAAATGGAGAAATATGGAGACTTATAACATTTATTTTTGTGCCAGAAAGTACATCTGCTTTTTGGGTAATTTTCACCTTATATTTTTATTATCTGGCAGGGTCTGGTCTTGAAGAAGAATGGGGAGGCTTTAAGTTTAATGCATATTACCTAATAGGTATGTTAGCTTCAATAATAATAGCATTCTTAACAGGAAAAACAGTAACAGGTTCATATGTTAACCTTTCACTATTCTTAGCATTTGCAAAAATATATCCGGATTTTCAATTATTATTATTTTTTATAATACCTGTAAAGGTTAAATACATTGCAATATTCAATTGGACTATGATAGGAATTAGCGTATTTTCAGCTATATTTTCAAAATCTTTAAATGGAGTGATAATAGCTTTAATTCCAGTTGTAAATTACTTAATATTCTTTGGAAGAAGCATACTTACGGGAACAAAAAGTAGTGCAATAAATTATCATAGAAAGCAAAATTTTAAATCAAAAGTTAGAGAAGCAGAATTTGTTCATAAATGTGTTGTATGTGGAATAACAGAAAAGGATGACATTAATATGGAATTTAGATATTGCTCAAAATGTTCAGAGAAAAAATGCTATTGTATTAATCATATAAAAGATCATGAGCATAAGTAAAGAAATAAAAGGTAAAAGTATAGGAATATATTTTTACCTTTATTTTTTTATTTTTTGCAATTGTAAATATTAAATAATAGTAATTATTTATTAAATATAGTATAATAAATAACAAGATATATATTAAATTCATTATAGATGATTTAAAATTATAAGAAGAATAAGGAAGGACAATTATGGAAAGTAGTGATTTAAAAAAAATATATGATAATCCTTTGTATATTAGGTATATAGAAAATCCAAGTGAGGAATTAATATTTGAAGCTATTAAGAGAAATGGATTAGCAATAAGATATATAAATAATCCAACTAGTGTTATGAAGGAAAAGGCAATAAAAAACAATCCATTAGCAGTGGAATATATTGAAGATTTAGAGGAAGAAAATGCTATACTAGCAGTTAAATTATTATGGAATTCTTTAAAGTATATAAAAGATCCAACTGAGAAGGTGAAACTTGAAGCTATAAAAGCAAAGGGATGGGCAATACAGTTTATTGAGAATCCCACTGAAAGTATGCAGATGATAGCAGTTTTTAAGGATTATGATGCAATAAAATATATAAAAAATCCTTCAGAAAAGGTACAATTAGAGGCAATAAAAAAGTATTGGGCAGCAATAAAGTTTATAGATAATCCAAGTTTAAAAGCTAGGAGAGAAGCGGTAAAGGAAAATGAAGAGGCTATAAATTATATTAATTTTAATTTGGATGAACTAAAAATATTAATTGGAGATAATATAAAAATTGTAAAATATGTCTATGATTCTATAGATGTAGATTTTGTTGTGAATGTAGTAATAGATAAAATAAAAGAAAATTTTATAGATGAAAAATATATAAAAGATTTTTTAGAACTTGAAATATTAGAGATGGATAAGATAAATTTTATAAGTGAATATGGAAGTAAAAAAGCTAAAATTTTATTAGTGGATTATAAACTTTCAAGATAAGACAACAAGAGGTGATAAAATATGAAATTTTCGGAAGCTATAAGAACTATAGAATTAATTTTAGACTCAGGAAGTGTTCCATTAATAATTGGCGAAGCTGGTATAGGAAAGACATCTTTAGTAAAAAAAATATGCAAAAATAATAGTTATTATTTAGTAAACATAGATGCAAATCTTCTAAAAGAAGGTGAAATTGGTGGGTTACCTATAGTTGAATATGGCAGAACTAAATATGCAACGCACTATAAACTTATTGAAATGAAAGAAGCTATACTAAATGATAACTACAATGGAGTACTATTATTTATAGATGAATTGAATAGATGTGAGCATGCAGTCCAACAAGAGCTCATGAATTTAATATTAAACAGAGAAATAAACGGATATAAATTAGATGATTCAATTAAAATAGTAGCAGCTATGAATCCTTCAAATAAGTATGATGGTTTTGAAGACAGCGATTATCAAGTAGTGGACATGGACAAAGCTCAAGAAGATAGATTTGTATGGATAGAACTTGATTCTGATATAAAAGAATGGATTAAATGGGCTATGAGTGGGGAAGGAAATGTACATGAAAATATAATTGAATTTTTATCAACATTTCCAGAGTATTTGAATACACCAAATTCAAATGAATCTATTAAAGCTACACCAAGAAGCTGGGAAAGAGTAGCTAAAGCTTATAATATATATATGAAAAATAATAATAACTATTCAATTGATATATTCTATAATGTAGTTAAAGGTAATGTAGGAGTAAGCATAGCAACAGATTTTATAAATTATATTAAGAATATAAAAAATCAATTAATTAAGCCAAAGGATTTATTTGAATATATTATTTTACCAATAGAAGTAAAGGAAGAGATAAGAAAAGAAAGTCATTCAAGATTATATATCTTAGCTAAAAATTCCTTGCGATACCTAGAGGAAAATAATACAGAGAATAATCGAAAGTTATTTGGAGATTTATTAATTTGTTATCCGAAGGATTTAAGACTTGGTATAATGAAAGAAATAAAAAGCGATTCTAGCGAAAAATTATATGAAGATTTATTAAATGAAGATACATTTTTAGATGCATTCTTTAATATTTTTCAATAAGGAATGAGGAATATGATATTTGATGATAAACGTAACAACTTATTAAAGCAATCATTAAAAATTAAGGAACATGGAGAGTTAAATAGTGATTTTGAAAGAAATTTCTTTTCTTTAGTAGAGTCTGTTGTAATTGATATGATAGATGGGGAAGATAACTTTTTTGGACAATTTTTAGTGAAAATTGAAAGAAAAATAAGGTTTAATATAACATGGCCACTAGCAACAGTTCCTAAAATGCAAGGGTTTAAAATGTATTTTAATCCAGTATTATTTTTAATGTGTAATAAAAAGGAAATGCAGGCTCTTTTTAAACATGAGGTATACCATATAATGTATGGACATCATCAAAGAGAAAAAGATCTTAAAAATAAATATACAACAACTTCTGTGAATTTGGCCCTTGATATTTCTATAAACCAGTTTATAAAAAATTTGCCAATGGATAGTTTTAAGATAGAAAGTATCAATAAAGAATATAACTTGAGTCTCAGAGAAGATAAATCTATTGAGGAATATGCTGAAAGCATAGAGAAGGCTATAAGATCAAAACTTTTGAAAAGTATGAAATCAAATAATAATGAATCTATAGGAGAAATGATTGATATTTCAAAGGCTCATGATGTATGGGAAGAAAGTAATTTAAATTATGATGCAATAAAGGATATGACTAAAAAAACAGCTATAAGTTCTTTTAAGGGAAATGCCCCTAAGGATATACAAGCAATTATTAAGGCATATACAGAAAGGGCAGAAATACCATGGCAAGAAACATTGAAAAAATTAATGCCATCTCTTAGAGCAGGAGAAAAGAAGACTATAACGAGAAAAAATAGAAGACAACCAGATAGATTAGATATAAGAGGAACCCTTCCTAATAATATTCCAGAGGTTATAGTAGCAATAGATATAAGTGCATCTATGAGTGAAGAAGAGGTCCATAAGATAATGATTGAAATATTAGAAATAACTAAAACTAGAACTAATAAAATAACTGTAATAGAATGTGATAATGAAATTAGACGTGTTTATGAAATGAAATCTAAGAATGATATAAAGAAAAGAACATCTAATATTGGATCAACTAAATTTTCGCCAGTATTTAAATATATAAGGGATAACAAGATGAAAAATCATGTGCTTATATATTTTACTGATGGGGTAGGTGAAAAGGAGTTAGCAGTTAAGCCGTTTAATTCGAATATAATTTGGGTATTAACAGGAAATGAAGACTTATCTTTATCAAGGCCTTACGGAGACATAAAGAGAATAGAAGGTAGGGCGGAAAAAGGTGAAGGCGGAACTGCAGGGTTAGAGATGATTAAGGAATATCAACAAGAACATGGAAGATACTTTTAATAGGGTTAAGTAATAAGTTGTGAATTAAAATTTCTAGTTTACAATTAACAAGGCACGGTTAACAGTTTTTATAAGATAACAAGTGTTACCGATAAAATGAAAACTAGTCAATAACTGTGTTTTGTAAATTGTGTACTAGAGACCAATTGCTTCGCAATTTAAAAGCATGCTGGTATTAGTCAATAATCTATGATATAATACAAAAATATGGGGGTGCATTATGAAATCTTATAAGATAAGTAAAAATAATAGTATTCTTTTAATATTGACAGTATTGATTATAAGTCTATTGATAAACGTTTACACATCGATTATGAATTCTCGCTATAAAATACTAGTAGGTAAAGAAACCTATAAAAGTGTTGAAGAAATAAGAAATAGAAATGAAGGAGCATTGAATATATTAAATCAGAGTATTAAATCAGGTAGCATAAGTAATGAAGAATTACTTGCCTTATATAAAAATTATAGTTCAATGTCTGATGAATTCGCAAGTTTATGGTCAAACTATAAAAATTATGGAAAAGAAGAAATTATTACTATAAGTAAAAAATCTAAGATATCAAAAGAAATACCTAATGAAGTATATTCAAGAATTGAAAGCTTATTATTTGAATATTTAAATTCTGAAATGAAGAATCAAAATGATAAAATTATTTTAGAAGGCGAAACATTAAACAACTTTTCAGCTATGAATAGCATGTCAAACCAACTAAATGAGTTTTTTAAGGAATTTAATAAAGAAAAATTTAATAATAAGACTGAAGAAGATAAGAAGATAATTACAATAAAGAGAAATTATTGGATAGATATTTTAAGTGCAATAAATTCTATTATGGATCCGTATATTAATTATGAATTTACTATAAAAAATTAGTTTTAATACTCTAGAAATAGAGTATTTTTATTTTTAATAAAAATTTTAGGGCAATAATAAGAATGTGTGATATAGTAATATTAAATAATATAAACTTACAGTATCAAATTTCATATTTTAGAATAAAATTATATGTAGAATAATTTTTATTATATTGTAAAATGTGAATATTCGATTGTTAATTATTTTGATTTGTAAAACTTAAAAGGAGGTTTAATATGAATTTAAATAGAAATGATCAATGTTGGTGTGGAAGTGGTAAAAAATATAAAAAATGCCATATTGAATTAGATGAAAAATTAGATAGCTTGAGAGCAAAGGGATTTCACATTCCACCTAGAAAGCTAATTAAGAATAAAGAACAAATAGAAGGAATAAAAGAAAGCGCTAAAATTAATAATGCAGTATTAGACTTAGTACAAGAAAAAATTAAGATAGGAATGAGTACAGAGGAAATTGATAAGATAGTACATGATTTTACTGTTAACAGTGGAGCAATACCAGCACCATTAAATTATGGCGGATTTCCTAAGAGTGTTTGTGTTTCAATAAATGATGTTGTATGTCATGGAATACCAAGTAATGATACTATACTGCAAGAGGGAGATATTGTAAATGTAGATGTATCAACAATATATAACGGATATTATTCAGATGCATCAAGAATGTTTATGATTGGTAATGTGGCAGAAGAAGATAGAAAGCTTGTAAGAGTTGCAAAAGAATGTTTAGAAAAAGGATTTGAAGCTGTAAGACCTTGGGGATTCTTAGGAGACATAGGAGCTGTAATACAAGAACACGCAGAAGTAAATGGATTTTCAGTGGTAAGATCTTTTGGTGGCCATGGAGTTGGATTAGAGTTTCATGAAGACCCATTTGTAGCTCATTATGGGAAAAAGGGAGAAGGAATGGTATTAGTTCCTGGAATGGTGTTTACAATAGAGCCTATGATAAATCAAGGGGACTATGAAGTATTTGTAGATGAAGATGATGATTGGACGGTATTTACAGAGGATGGAGGATATTCAGCTCAATGGGAATATACTGTTTTAGTCACAGAAGAAGGAGCAGAAATTATAGCTAAATAACTTTATGATAGTTCACAATGAACAGGTATCATTGGTTAAAGGTTAATAATTGATACTCAGTAGAAAGTCTATATTTATCTATAAAAAAAGAGTTGCAATTGCAACTCTTTTTTTAGTGACATCCACCACCACAAGATCCACATCCACCTTCAGATTCAATGACAGGTTTAAGAGATAATCCTCTTCCTTCATTTTCTTCAGTTGAAAGTAGTTTAAATCCGCCAAATTCATCAACTAATTTTTCTTCTACAACAAAAGTAATATCGTTAACTTTTTGAGTAAGGTCTCCTTCTTTAACATCATCAACAGATATATTGAAAGCAGGACCACTACATCCAAATCCAGCTAAATTAATTCTTATACTGTAGTTATCAACTTCATTTTCATCTAAAAATGATTTGAATTCGTTGTATGCTTCTTCACTTATTATAATTTTATCCATATTATTCACCTTCTATTATTAAATGATAATTTATATCATTAGTATACCATAGTATAATTAAATATCAAGAGTTTTTTTAATGCAATATATAGTAAATTATAATAAATAGTTATTGTCATTACTATATATTGTAAATATAATAATTATTATATAGAAAAAATATACTAGTTAACAAAGTTAAAAATAATTTATTATAAAAGTAT